>JBBQQP010000205.1:0-6431 GCA_038215675.1 Chitinophagales bacterium
TTTTCATACTGCTTATCCAAAATTGATTTGTAATAAGATTGCTTTTGAACAAGACTATCTTTTCTTAAAAATATCCTTACAATCTTTTTATTTCGGATGGTGGTTATTTTATCAATATCGCCTTGCTTTACCATCTCAGTAAATTGAACCTGGTTCACTTCAAGACCTGCGCTGGACCCACTTCTGTATAGGTTATAACCTACAATTGCCGCAAACACAAGACCATAGATCCAGTATATATTGAAACGGTTTTTAATTTTTGATGAATCGTCGCCGGGTGAAGGGGTGTTGCTTGAATTGGGTTTTCTGTTGGTGTTTGATTTCTTATCTTCTGCCATAACTGCTTGCTTACAATATTTATTGATGTTTTGCTTCCTGTTAAAAATAGTTTACTATTAATCTCTGTGTTCGGTTTGTGGTGCATCGCTCCACATTTCTTCCAGCTGATAAAATTTTCGTGGTTCTGGTAGCATGATGTGTACTACGATATTTACGTAATCAATTAAAATCCATTGCTGAGCCTGGCGACCTTCGTGTTTGTAGGCCGATTCTTCGCATTTTTCTTTCACATCAAATTCTACAAAATCGGCTATTGCTTTTAATTGCGTATTGTTACTTGCCTGACAAATAATGAAAAAATCTGCTACTGCTTCCGGTATTTTCCGAAGATCAAGGCTTACAATATTCTCACCCTTCTTTTCCAGAATGGCGTTGATGATTGCCTTAAAAATTTTGCTGTTTTTGGTTAGCTTTTTAACGGTACTCTTTTGACGATTGGCTAATAAAGTAAGATTGTTCAAATTATATTCTATTTAAATTAACTTTTCATGGAATTACCATGAGTGATTTTATTTTCTGCACCTGTTTAACTTTTGTTTTTTAGTTTACTGGATGTAGCTTGCATTTGTATTCAAAAGTACTATTTCTTTACCAATCGTTGCGTTATGCCACTTACCGGTTATCCTTTTGAGGTTTTACAGATGGTTGATAGTACCAACAACTATGCCATGGCAAAGGTTCATGCAGGATTGGCGAAACATGGCGAAGCCTGCTTTACTGACCACCAAACTGGAGGCAAAGGGCAACGTGGAAAGGCATGGTTGACGGGTAAAGGTCGAAACCTTGCATTAACGGTAATATTGAACCCTAAAAAGTTAAAGGTCCTTCAACCATTTGAACTTTCAACGGCTGTTTCGCTTGCTACACTTGATTTTTTTGGAAGGTATGCGGGCGATGAGGCCTGTATCAAATGGCCCAATGATATCTATTGGCGTGACAGAAAGGCAGGGGGGGTATTAATAGAAAATAAATTTATTGGCAACAATTGGAAATGGGCAATCGCAGGAGTTGGAATCAATATTAACGAGGCAAAATTTTCAGAAGAGTTAATTAATCCTGTGTCGCTAATGCAGATTACCGGGAAGTCTTTTAGTATAGAAGAATTAGGGAGGGAGTTGCACCAATTAATAATAAAAAGAACGGATGAACTTTTGACAAAAAGATATGAGCTATTGTTGGAAGAATACAATCAGCATTTATTTAGAATACATCAGACAGTCAGGTTAAAAAAAGACAATATTGTTTTTGAAACTGTGATTAAAGGAGTTTCTCCGCAGGGGCAATTACTAACAGAAGACGCAATTGAAAAGCGCTTCGAATTTGGGGAAGTGGAGTGGATATTAATTTGAAGGAAGATGATCAATTTATTTCTTACTTGTTTATTCTTCAATAAAAAAAATATCCAATATGAACTATCTACTTCTTATTCCCCTTCAGGGGTTAGGGGCTTCTCTTCTTCTTCCGCCTTTCTCGCCTCAACCTCAAATTTATTATTGTAGTATCCCCTGCGAATGCTTTCCCATAAATACTGAACCAGGAACCAAATAAATCCATGCAGCCGGTATTGTTGCACATGGCATAACTCATGCCTGAGCAGCCGCTGGTTTTGTAAAAAGTCAACTTTGGAAATATTGTGCAGGTGAATTGTTTTGCCTAATACCATTGCTACCGCATTGCTGCCCAGTTTCCAGGCCGCAATGCCCGCCAACCAGGAGTTTTCTTTTAGAACAAACGGGTTTTTATCCAATTTCAGCCCATGCATTTAATACTTCTTCTGTATGATTTTTAGTATCCGGCTTATTGATGATCTTTTTGATTTTACTGTCTTCATCAATTAAAAAAGTAGTGCGGGTGATGCCAAGATAGGTTTTACCCATGAATTTCTTTTCGCCCCATACTCCATATTTCTCTACAATCACTTTGTCTTCATCCGCTACCAACGGAAAAGGAAGCTGGTATTTTGTTTCGAATTTTTTATGATTTTTTACCGGATCGGTACTTACGCCCACTACTGCAAAACCTTTCTTTAGAAGTTCTGAATAATTATCCCGCAGGTTGCAAGCCTGGGCTGTACAACCGGGCGTATCATCTTTTGGATAAAAATAGAGAACTACCTTTTTACCCTTAAAATCTGCAAGGGAAATTTTATTGCCATTTTGGTCAAGTCCTTTAAATTCCGGTGCTTTTTTACCTGCTGTTAATGTTGTCATGCTGGATGTTTGATGGGTTTTAATGTTCTGCCGTTTTTTGAAAGTTGTTTTAATTTTAGGTTTAGGTGTTTTGTGAATTGTGAATGTTCAATCGACTATCTACAATTCACAAATCGAACCATCGGTTTATTCTTAATCTGGCACTTAAAAGCGTTGAATATAATCCGGGCTTTTATTTCTATCTCGTAAAATGATACGTTCGTTCTGTTTTATTCCCCACACAATCCTCTACACTTATTTTTAATTCATGCGTACCTGGCAGACAATGCTCATCAAACTTATAAATGAATGCACTGCCTTTATCATTGCTGAAACGAAGCCACTTACCATCCAGATAGGCGTTAAAATTCATGAGTTCTTTTGTATTGTCTTTTACAACAAAAGCAATGCGATTTAGTTTAGCCGCATTCATGCCTTCCCTGATTCCAACAGGGGTAACCGTTGGGGGCGTTGTATCTTCAATCAATCGAAAATTTCCAAAAGCCCTGAAACTTGCTTCGTACCAGTTATTTTCATTTCCAATTTTTACTGGTACCGCTTTCGCATAATCATTTTTATCAGCCCATGAACGGTGCATCACCAGTTTATCGGATTGAGTAGTATTTGTGTTTTTTATTTTAATCGGAAACATGCTATGCACCGGCAAGTGACCACTGTGCAATTGGAAAATAGTATTTCCAGCCGCAGGTACTATTTCATTGTACTTAAAACGGATGGAATCATACAGCGCATTTTCCGGCAGGTAAAAACTGATCTTACTATTTTCAAAAACATTTATAAAACCCGGATGAAATTCTTTTTGTTGATAGCGTGCAGGAGGATCAATTTCAGCTTTTTCTTTCGTCCCGGAAATTTGTTGCAAGTCAAATTTCAATAGAGAGCTATTACCGGCTGCATCTTTTACTTCAATCTTTATGGGATGTACCCGGCCATCTTCTATATCAATAACTCCATCGCCACTAACATCTCGATAGATACCTTGTTGGTAGCCAGGCAACCGGCTAAGGTGCTGCACCCAGGATCCGCCGCTACTCCGTAATTTATAATCCACATGTGCATTCAAATACCGGGTTTCATCATAACTGATGCTGTCCAATTGAAAACCGGTTACCGGTGTTTCGTTGTCGTATATTACCGCCTGGTAAATGCCATTTTTATTGGTAGAGCCTGTGTAGCGATCATAAGTGGTGATGGCAAAACTTACCCTGTCTGTTTTGAATAAAATCACTGCGGGGATGGTGGTATAAACTCCGTTTATTTTTTTTAAGGGGTAAAATCTGGGGCTCTGTTCAAAGGTGCTGATACACCGGTCGTAAACTGCCAATCGCAATATATCAGGCGGAATATTATCTGCTATTGGAAAATCAAATAACAACGGGTTCAGCACTTTATCCGTTTTGGTATCTCTTATTTCAAAATGTACATGCGGTCCCTGCGATCCGCCGGTGTTGCCACTGTAAGCAATAAATTGTCCCTTTTTTACTGTGAATAGTCCGGCAGGAATATCTATAAAAACTTTCCAGCTTTCCAAATTGTACTGTTGCTGGGTGATGTATTTTTCCAGTGCGGGATTAAAGTCATTCAGATGCGCATAAAGCGTTGTTAGTCCGTTGGGATGATTGATATAAATGCACCTGCCAAAGCCAAATGGCTCAATTTTTACTTTAGCGATATAGCCATCTGCGGCCGCCAGCACCAGTTTGTTTTCTACCTGTTCAGTCCTGCAATCGAGCCCCATGTGGTAATGGTTGGGTCTCAATTCTCCAAAATTTGCTACCAATGCTTTTTTAGCTGCTACCGGCCAGGTAAAATATCCGCGGGGGTAATTTTTTACAGGAAAAATTTGTGCAAGTGAACTTGTGTGAAATAGTAATATTAAAACCAACGCAGCATTTATTCTTATCATTCTTTATAAAATTGAAAAGCACAAATTTAGTAGATATAAAAAGGAATCAAAACAAATTAAATGGTATAAAATCATAAAGTTACAACCTTTAAAAAACTGCCCATTTTTATATACTTTTGCACGCCAATAAAGAAGCACAACACATTATGCCAAAAGACAATTCAATAAAATCAGTATTAATTATAGGTTCGGGTCCCATTGTAATCGGACAAGCCTGCGAATTTGATTACTCCGGAACACAGGCCGCCAGAAGCATTCGGGAAGAAGGCGTAAAAGTGATTTTGATTAATAGTAATCCGGCTACGATCATGACCGATCCGATGATGGCTGACCGTGTTTACTTGTTGCCTTTAACGGTTGAAAGCATTGAGCAAATACTGGAGGAAAATGAGATCAGTGCCGTATTACCAACAATGGGCGGGCAAACAGCATTGAACCTTTGCAAAGAAGCGGATGAACTGGGTGTTTGGGAAAAATACGGTGTAAAACTGATTGGGGTTGATATCAAAGCAATTGATAAGGCGGAGGACAGGGAGAAATTCCGTCAGTGGATGATTGAGATGGGAATCGCGGTTTGCCAGGCTAAAACCGCCAACTCATTTCTGGAAGGAAAAGAATTTGCGCAGGAAATTGGGTTCCCTTTAGTAATACGCCCATCTTTTACCCTGGGTGGTAGCGGCGGTGGTATCGTATTTAAAAAAGAAGAACTGGATGAAGCACTGAACAATGGTTTAACCGCTTCACCCATTCACGAAGTGCTGGTTGAAAAGGCGATATTGGGATGGAAAGAATTTGAGCTGGAATTACTAAGAGATTCTGAAGACAATGTGGTAATTATATGTGGAGTAGAAAACTTTGATCCGATGGGCGTACACACCGGCGATAGTATTACTGTGGCGCCGTGTATGACCTTGAGTGATACTGCTTACCAGGCAATGCGCAACACCGCCATTCGTATGATGCGGGCGCTTGGAAATTTTGCCGGTGGATGTAACGTGCAGTTTGCCTTGAACCCACAAACAGAAGAATTGGTGGTGGTGGAAATTAACCCAAGGGTGAGTCGCTCCTCCGCCCTTGCCAGTAAAGCAACCGGTTATCCCATTGCAAAAATTGCAGCTAAACTGGCGCTGGGTTTTAATCTGGATGAATTGAAAAACCAGATCACCCAATCCACGTCAGCCTATTTTGAACCTGCCCTGGATTATGTAATTGTAAAAATCCCCCGTTGGAATTTTGATAAATTTAAAGGTGCCAACGACACACTGGGATTCCAGATGAAAAGTGTTGGTGAGGTGATGGGCATTGGCCGCAGCTTTGCTGAGGCGGTACAAAAAGCTTGTCAGAGTTTAGAAAATGAAGCAGTTGGTTTGGGGTATTATGGCAAAAGTCTGATGCATACAGACGAACTGATTGAATATATTAAAATACCAAAATGGGACAGGATATTCAGGATTAAGGATGCATTAATGGCAGGCGCCAGTATCAAACGTATTTGTGAAAGTACCGGTATTGATCGCTGGTTTATTTACCAGATTCAGAAAATATGTGATTGCGAAAAGAAAATTGCTAAGTACGATTTAAAAACCTTGCCGGACGAACTGCTTACCGAAGCCAAATTTTTAGGTTTTAGTGACGAACAAATTGTTCGCATCATGAATGAAGAGAATGGCGAACTGATTTATGAGCGAAGAAAAGAAATGGGCTTAACCAGGGTGTTTAAAATGGTGGATACCTGTAGCGCCGAGTTTGAGGCAAAGACACCTTATTTTTACTCAACCTTTGAGAAAGAGGCAGCCCCCCCGCCCCCCAAGGGGGGATTTAAGAACGTAGATTCTACTGCTTTAATAATTTCTAACGAATCAGTTGTTTCAGCTAAGAAAAAAATAATTGTATTGGGTAGTGGCCCAAATAGAATTGGCCAGGGTATTGAGTTTGATTATTGTTGCGTACATGGTCTACTGGCGGTAAAAGAAGCC
>JBBQQP010000206.1:0-6410 GCA_038215675.1 Chitinophagales bacterium
CGCCTATCCTTGCGGTAATAAGGACCAGATTTTTACAGCCCTTCGTCATGAAAGAAGGGTAGAGTTGGCTGGCGAGCAGGTACGAAACAGAGACCTGCTCCGTTGGCTTAAAAATGGCAAGATCACTGCGGGCCCTATTGCAGGATTTAAACCCCTGCTGCCTATTCCGCAGTCTGAGATTGACAACAATGATAAGTTAGACCAGAAAGATCAAAATCCTGGGTATTAATTATTTTACCCGTCGTGGCAAAATATTTTGCGGTGTTTGAATAGGTTATAGGTTGCTTACCTATTTTACTTGAAAGATGAATAACCAATTTTATAGGTAATGCGTACTAAGCTGTACGAAGAATTTTTTATCATAGTAGGCATTTTAAGCAGTTAGTTTTGGTAACCGGAGGAAGTATTTACTTCCTCCTTCTTTTTAGGCATATGCTTCAGAATGGACTTAGGCCTTTCAATTGCTAAGCCTTTATGTTTTTCTCCTGCTACATTTAACGACATCCCGTTAAGGAGTAAATATTTTTTATTTACCGTAAATTCATTCCTGTAAATCAAATCACATCATGGTGTCAACAGCTAATAAAGTGCTTTCTAAAATTAATTTTCTTATTTGCTTACCTATTTTATGCCTGTTATCCTGCAATCGGCAAAAGCCTTTATTTACAAAAATGGATGCCGCTGCTACCGGTATAGCATTTTCAAACAAGCTTACAGAATCAGATTCAATGAATATTTTCACGTACGAATACATGTACAATGGTGGTGGTGTTGGTATCGGCGATTTCAACAATGATGGGTTACAGGATATCTTTTTTACCGGCAGCATGGTACCCAATACTCTTTATCTCAATAAGGGAAATTTTAAATTTGAAGATATTACTGCCATCGCTTGCATTAAAACCTCCAAATGGTGCACAGGAGTATCACTGGTAGATATCAACGGGGATGGTTTTCTCGATGTACATGTTAGCACAGTTTATCCAGACAGCTCGAAAAAAGAACCCAACCTTTTTTACATTAACAAGGGCATTGATGATAAAGGGATGCCCCATTTTGAAGAAAAGGCAACGGAAATGGGGTTAAATGATTCGGCTTATTCTACTCAGGCAGCTTTTTTCGATTACGACCATGATGGTGATATAGACATGTACTTATGCACTAACTCTGGTAAAGAAAGTGATCGGAATGCATTGCGTGGCCAATATACTGATGGACGTGGGCTTGCACAGGATAAACTTTACCGCAACAATGGCATCAACCCGTCTACCCGCTTACCTGTTTTTTCCAATGTATCTAAAGTTGCCGGCATCCAAACCGATGGTTGGGGGCTTGGCTTAATTGTAAAAGATATCAATGGGGATGGTTGGCAGGATATTTATGTTGCAAATGATTTTCAAAGCAACGACCATCTTTATATTAATAATCACAATGGTACTTTCACCAATAAAATAAATACCTACTTAAAGCACCAATGCCACAACGCAATGGGGGTAGATATGGCGGACTTTAACAATGATGGTTTAGAAGATTTTTGTGTAGTAGACATGATGCCCAATGACAATATGAGGCAAAAAACAATGTTTGGAAGTATTCAAAATGATAAGTACAATGACGCAATCCGGATGGGCTATCAACCGCAATTTGTTAGAAACGTTTTACAATTGAACAATGGCCATTTGCCAGGCGGAGATTCCAACGCAGTTAGCTTTTCGGATATTGGGTTGATGGCTGGTGTAGCCGCTACAGACTGGAGCTGGAGTACCTTATTTGCTGACTTTGATTTGGATGGCAATAAGGATTTACTCATTACCAATGGTTATGTAAAAGACATAACCGACCTTGATTTTGTAAATTTCATGAACGAGTCAAGCCTCTTTGGCGTCAAAGGGTCTAAGATGGCCAGTATGCGGAGCAAGGCCGCAGAAATGGGAGAGGTAAAAAAAAGAAACTGGCTATTTAAAAATAATGGCAACCTTACGTTTACTGATAAGGCAACAGAATGGGGGCTTACAGATGTTTCATTTACCAACGGCGCAGCTTATGCAGATTTAGACAATGATGGCGATCTTGACATTGTTATGAACAACCTGAATGACCCTGCATTTATCTATAAAAATAATTGCAGGAGCAACCAGTCAACTGATACTGCCAACAGTTTGGTTATCCGCTTAAAAGGGGCCAATGGAAATGCGCTTGGTGCCGGCACAAAAATTTCTGTGTGGAGTAAAGGGACTTTGCAATATGCAGAACATTGCACCCAAAGGGGATACTTATCAAATGTAGACAGCAGGCTGTTTTTTGGCGTTGGCGATATTAAAATGATTGATTCTGTTGAAGCCATTTGGGTTTCGGGTAAAAGGCAGTTGTTAAAAAACATTGCTTGTAACAGGTTGCTCGTTATAAATGAAAAGGATGCTGAGGACAATGCTTTTGCTAAGAAAGTAGCTGCAACCGTTTTATTAAAGGATATAACCATTGACTATAGGCTGGATACTTACAGCCATGAAGAAAATGATTACCTCGATTTTGATTATCAATATTCGCTGCCGCACCGCTATAGCAGGCAGGGGCCAGCCATTGCAGTGGCAGATGTAAACGGAGATGGTCTGGACGATGCATACATCGGGGGCGCATCAAGGCATAGCGGCTATTTTTTATTACAAACCAGCCGTGGGTTTGATACTAAACCTATGCTGCAAATACCACAAAAAAAGCTACCCGAAGAAACGGGCGTTTTATTATTTGATGCAGACAATGATGGAGACAATGATTTGTATTGTGTGGCAGGGGGGAATGAGTTTGGTGATAGTGCAACTTACCAGGATTTATTTTTTTTAAATGATGGCAAAGGAAATTTTACGGCAAATGAAATGGCATTGCCCGGCACCACAGGAAGTGGTTCTTCAATAGCAGCAGCAGATATTGACCATGACGGGGACCTTGATTTATTTGTTGGTGGCAGAACCAAACCGCATGCCTATCCACTTTCTTCGAGAAGCTACTTATTAAGAAATGATACTGACCCTACAACACATCGGGTGAAATTTACAGATATTACCTTGCAAACCTGTAATGCACTTCTGCAGCCGGGCATGGTAAGTTGCGCCCTGTTTACTGACTTTAATAATGATGGCTTTGCTGATCTTTTACTGGCAGGTGAATATATGCCGCTACAGCTATATAAAAATAGTAGCGGCAAAAATTTTGAAAGGATGAAAATTCCAGCCTTTCTAAATTCGGAAGGATGGTATAATAGTATCGCAAGCGGCGATTTTGACAATGATGGCGATATGGATTATGTAGCAGGTAACCTTGGCTTAAATTCAAGGTACCGGGCAACTGCGCTGCAGCCCGTTACGGTTCGTTACAATGATTTTGATAACAATGGCTCTTTGGATGCTTTTATCTTTGGTTACAATGCAGGTAAAGAATACCCTCTCCAAACAAGAACCGTGGTAACGGAACAAATCCCTTCTTTAAAAAAGCGGATGCTTTTTTTTCATAAATATGGCGAAATGGGATACCAGGATATGTTTACTGACCAGGAAAGAAAAAATGCCAACACGTTGCAAGCCTTTCAAATGCAGTCTGTATATATTGAAAATAAAGGAGGCAATGCGTTTGAAATACAACCATTGCCGATGGCTGCCCAGGTGGCACCTATGTTTGGGATATCGGTTGTGGATGCCGATGGAGATGGTAATCTTGATATCATCTCTATCGGTAATTCTTATGCCCCGGAATCACTAACCGGCCGATATGATGCATCAAACGGATGGCTTTTAAGAGGCAACGGCAAGGGTGGGTTTTATCCCGTAAACATGAATCAATCGGGGTTAGCTGTAACGGGAGATGCTAAGGCGATGGTTCAATTAAATTATCATCATACAAATTGTGTTGTATTGGCAAGCCAAAACAGTGGTCCTTTAAGAGCGTATGATATAAGAACAATAACACAATGCGTTCCCGTGCTACCCACCGAAACCTATGCAACGGTTCAATTAAAAAATGGAAAACAAAGAAGGGAAGAGTTTTTTAGGGGAAGTTCTTACCTGTCACAATCGGGTAGATTTATAAGTGTTGATAGTACTGTAAAAAGCCTGTATTTTTTTTCACAAGATGGTAAAAAAAGGGAAGTACTGATTACTAAAAAGTAGTGTGTTATTTATTCATTGATGTGTGCATTATCAAACTGTGTAAGGTATTGCACTGGTATTCTATCCAGCGGCCCGGTAAAATATTTTATAAAAATTAAAGAAAGTCTGCCTTGATTTCTTTTATATTATTAGTAATTCCCATTCTACATATCCTTGTTTAAGCACAAGTGCTACCTGTAGCAAAAAATTGGAGCATTTGAATACTGCTCTGTCAAAGCATAAGCAGTTGAGGCAATCCCGATACTTATCGCATATGCGTCAGGCTATGGATATTGTTCCTCATTTTTTTACATCAAATTAACACTGAAAATTGATGCAACTATATCCACGCCAGCGGCGTAACCTGTTTGTAGCTTCGCAAATCCATCAATGCAAACCCTGCGCCAGCGGCCCAGCCGGTAAATTTAAGAAATGTATAAAAACGAAAGGTTGCCCCGCTGGGTAAATGCGGTTTATGTTGTACATTTTCTACAAACAGGTTACGCCGCTGGCGTAAAATTACCAATACTAAAACCCTTTAACCTTTTCCACAAATGTGTTATGGCTATTTAAATATAAAATTAACCTTACGCCAATGCGACACTTATCGGGACTAAAACTTTTAAACTATCCTTGTTCTATTTATAAATGCAACCGCTTTTTTATTTAGCACCTCAGCCGTTGGTTGGAAACACAATAGCGGATTACCGTTATCGCTGGTTATTTTTTGGGTCGTTTCAACAAATACAAACCGTAAAATATCCATAAAGAATCAACAGCACTTGCGGGTTGGCAACAACCAGAAAACTGCGCCGGATAAAAATTATACTGATCCTAAGTAACTGGTATCCTTCAATTTCGGTTGTTCGCGAATAACACTATAACGTTTGTACAGTATTGTCTCAAAATATAGATATGAAGGTCTATTTGTTACCCGGCTGGTTACAGGCGCTAAAAACTTATTTCGCTAAAAATTGATTTAATGTATTCATTACCATCTTTAGTCTGAAGATATGACCTTACAAGACCGCTGTGAAGAAAGTAAACGAATTTTGCCGTTCTGCCTATATAGGGTAAAATTTTATTTGGTTTGTGATAGCCAATTTCAAAAGCTTCTTTGAGCTCATTCTATGTTCAAGGAAGAATAACCGAAAAGTGGATTGCTGTTGGCAAAATCAGCGCAGGGTATTGTCGGATTCACTAAATCTCAGGTAAGATTATGCTTTACCTGAGGCACTGGTTTGATGTCCTTTTTTTTATATTACCAGGAATAATATTTTTTTAAATATTATCTTTATTACAAACTTCAATCATGGATAACACTAGTAAATCTGACGAGTTAATCAATGTAAATAAAGAACTTGCATTTCAGAAAGAAGAAAAAAAACAACGGGCTGCTGAACTAGCAATTGCTAATAAAGAGTTGCTGTTTCAAAATGCAGAAAAAGAGAAACGTGCGGAAGAATTAGCGATTGCTAATAAAGAGTTGATCTTTCAAAATGAGGAAAAAGAAAAACGGGCAGAAGAATTAGTGATCGCAAATAAGGAGCTCATCTTTCAAAATGAAGAAAAAGAAAAGCGTGCCGCGGAGCTAATCATTGCTAACAAAGAACTCGTTTTTCAAGATGCGGAGAGAGCAAAAAGGGATGCAGAATTAGTGATCGCTAATAAAGAGCTCGTATTTCAAAACCAGGAGAAAGAAAAGCGTGCCGCCGAATTAATTATAGCAAACGAAGAACTGTTGTTTCAAAACGAACAGAAAGAAAAAATGACCACCGACTTAATCCAGCGGAATAAAGATCTTGAACAATTTACCTATATTATTTCACACAATCTGCGTGCCCCGGTTGCAAATATAATTGGGCTTTCCTTCAGGCTGCAACAAACCGATCTTACGGATAATTTAAGAACCCAGCTTGGCACAGGCCTTTCTACTTCAGTTACAAAACTGGATGAAGTAATCAGGGACCTGAATGATATTTTAAAAATCAGGCAAAAGGTTGATGAAAGCAAGCAGTTGATCAACTTTTCAAAGTTTGCCTCAGATATTCAATTGAGTATTGAAAAAATGATTGAGAACGAGAAGGCAGTGATTTTGTGGAATTTTAGCGAAGCCGAAGAAATCATCACCATTAAAAGCTACCTGCACAGTATTTTCTTTAATCTTATTTCCAATAGCTTAAAATACAGGCAACCCAGCGTGCCACCGATGATAAAAATTACCAGCCGTAACATAGACGGCAAAATTGTTTTGCTCTTTGAAGACAATGG
>JBBQQP010000207.1:0-6410 GCA_038215675.1 Chitinophagales bacterium
TTCTACAAATATGTTGAGGTCGGCACATAGATGGGTTATTTTTAAACCGGTAATATATTCTGACAAATGTGCAGCGTGTGTTCCAATATCACCCATGCAACCACTTTTACCACTTCGTTTCGGATCTGTTCTCCAGGCTGCCTGCTGGTTACCTTCTCTTTCTGATAATTTACTCAGCCAGCCCTGTGGGTATTCAACCCACACTTTTCTTATTTTACCAAGGGCACCTTCAGCTACCATCGCTTTTGCCTGCTTCACCATTGGGTAGCCAGAATAGGTGTGCGTAAGGCAAAGGAGTAAACCGGTTTCTTCCACCAGCGCTTTTAGTTCTTTGGCCTCATCCAGGGTAAAAGTGATCGGCTTTTCAATTACCACATTAAAGCCTTTTTGTAAAGCCATTTTTGCCGGGGCAAAGTGGGCAAAATTGGGTGTAACGATCGTAACAAAGTCTAACCGTTTATCGGCCGGCATCAAACTTTCCTTTTCCAGCATTTCCTGGTAGTCGAGGTAAATCCGGTCATCTTCCAAAAACAATGATTGCCCGGAATCTTTTGCAATTTCAGGGTTAATACTTAGTGCTCCACAAACCATCTCAACCAGTCCATCCATGTTAAAGGCAAAGCGATGTATCGCTCCGATAAAGGCATCTTTACCGCCTCCGATCATTCCCATCCGTAATTTTCTTTTCATATCAGTTTATTTAAATTTAAGCAACCTGTTAAAATTAATTTGAAAGATCAAATCTTCTACAATTTTACGCATAAAATTTATCTGCAATTAATAAAATATTTTCGGGGTGGTAGCAATCCATTTTTTTTAAAACGTCTAACCAGCACAAAGGGATATGATGGCTTTTGATAATACAGTGCCATTAATAGGGCTTCGGTAAAATACCTTTGTATTTTTTTTGTAATTCGTTCCGTTATAAAATAAAATTCCTTTTTTATGCGATTCATACAACTCAAAAAAAATAAGTGTCGTTTTAACTTTTTCTATCCAAAATTCAATAATATTACATTTCATATCTAGTTTTAACGCTATTATTGAATTTAAAATCAAAAAACGATTATGTCTGCCAATATTCAGAAAAAGCAACTTTTTCTCGCAAGTTGTGTCGCACTTTTGGTAACCTCTTTATCTTTTGGAATTCGGGCTGGTATACTCGGCCGGCTTGGTGAAAAGTTTTCTCTCGATGCACAACAGTTAGGTACCATTGCAGCTACTGCATTCTGGGGCTTTCCGCTTGCAATTGTAGTGGGCGGATTGGTAGTGGATGCCATCGGCATGAAGAAGTTATTGATTGCTGCTTTTGTATTTCACCTGGCAGGTATATTGCTTACCGTTTTTGCAACCGGATACTGGACTTTGTTTATTTCTACCTTGTTTGTAGGTATAGCCAACGGTACGGTTGAAGCAGCTTGTAACCCATTGGTAGCAACCATTTACAGCGATAACAAAACCACCAAATTAAATCACTTTCATTTATGGTTTCCGGGCGGTATCGTAATAGGTACATTGCTCGTTTTCTTTCTCGATAAAGTTGGAATCGGCTGGCAGGTACAGGTGGGATTAATGATTATCCCAACGTTGATTTATGGTTTCTTATTTAGTAAGCTGGAGTTTCCAGTTACCGAAAGAGTTGCCAATGGCGTATCCAGCGGAGAAATGTATAGATCTTTATTGAATCCTTTGTTTCTGTTATTGATTATACTGATGTTTGGTACTGCTATTACCGAGTTGTTTACCGGTCAATGGATTGATGTGTTATTGAAAAATGTGACTGATAATGCCATTCTGCTATTGACCATTGAAACCGGTGTAATGGTGATAGGGCGTGCGTTTGCAGGTCCGGTGGTGCATAAGTTTTCTCCCCAGGGTGTATTGTTAATTTCAGCTATACTCGCCGCGGTAGGATTATATTTGCTGGGACATACTTCCGGTAATATGCTATTTGCCGGTGCCATTATTTTCGGTATGGGGGTATGTTATTTCTGGCCTACGATGATTGGTTTTGTGGCAGAAAATTTACCCAAAACCGGAGCAGTAGGATTGAATTTTATGGGAGCTGCCGGTATGTTTGCAGTATCTCTTTATATGATTTTTATGGGTGGATATTATGATCGGTTGCTGGTAGCAAAACTTCCCTCCGGTGCAGACCTTCCTGCTTACACCGGAAGTAGTGCAACGCCGGAAATGGCCAATGCTTTGATG
This sequence comes from Chitinophagales bacterium, assembly GCA_038215675.1. Taxonomy (GTDB): domain Bacteria; phylum Bacteroidota; class Bacteroidia; order Chitinophagales; family Chitinophagaceae; genus Ferruginibacter. The sequence continues at coordinate 2,212 of JBBQQP010000207.1, forward strand.
GAAGCAAAAAAAGCAGCCGGGCCTGAAATAATAAATGCCACTTTAGTGATACCAATTATTTTAACGGTGGCATTTGCAGGTTTATTTATTTATATGCGTTCAAGAAAGCTGGAACCCGTTCAATCATTTTCAAATTCAATCGTTTAAAAAATTTTCCTATGTCAGATCAACAAAACAGGCGCAACGCCATCAAGAATATATTGGTGGGTTCAGCAGCCCTTGGCACAACATCTATGCTTTCATCTTTTACAACAACAGCAGAAAATTCAACCGCTACTAAAATGAAGGGAAATATCAATCATTCCGTTTGCCAGTGGTGTTTCGGTTCTTTATCGCTCGATGAACTGTGTTTAGCTGTGAAAGAAATCGGTTTTGGTGCCATTGATTTAATTGCCCCAAAAGATTGGCCGGTTCTTCAGAAGCATGGTATTTATAGTTCTATGTGTTATCCCGGAGGTGCGGTTAGTTTAACCAAAGGATTTAATAACAAAACCTGCCACGACCAATTAGTGAAAGATTATGAGGCAGTTATTCCGTTGATGGTGAAAGCCGGCTACAAAAGTGTAATTTGTTTTAGCGGCAACCGGGATGGAATGGATGATGAAACAGGGTTGAAAAATTGTGTAGAAGGATTGAAACGCATCTTGCCACTTGCAGAAAAAAATGGGATTACCATCCAGATGGAACTGCTCAATAGCAGAGTGGATCACAAAGATTACATGTGCGATAAAACTCCGTGGGGCGTAGAATTATGCAAGCGTATCGGATCACCAAATTTCAAACTACTCTACGATATTTACCACATGCAGATTGATGAAGGAGATGTGATCCGTACCATCCGGGACAATCATCAATACATTGGCCACTACCATACCGCAGGAGTTCCTGGCCGGCACGAGATTGACGACCAGCAGGAACTAAATTATCCCGCCATTATGCGTGCAATTGTAGCCACAGGTTACAAAGGTTATGTTGCGCAGGAATTTATACCGGCAAAATCTGATAAAATACTGTCACTGAAAGAAGCAGTAATATTATGTGATGTGTAGTTTCGTTTCATTCAACTTTTCTATAAAAAAATTGTATAGCGAAATTGTGATTTTCAATTTGTGAAACGATCTTATTTTAAAATCGTCTATCGGAAACAGTTTGCAAAAAATGGCTGGTTCGCGGGGGCATAAAAATTAAACGATGGCGGAAAATACTTATGATGCAATTGTAGTTGGCTCAGGAATCAGTGGCGGATGGGCAGCTAAGGAACTTACTGAAAAAGGGTTAAAAGTTTTGATGCTGGAAAGAGGCAGAAACGTTGAACACAGTAAAGATTACGTAAACGCCAATAAGGATCCATGGGAATTTGCTCATGCCGGCGGTCGCACCCAGCAAATGATTGAAGACTATCCCGTGTTGAAAAGGGATTATCCGCTAAGCGAACAAAATCTTGAATTTTGGGTAAAGGATAGTGAATGTCCCTACACCGAAGTAAAGCGCTTTGATTGGTTTCGGGGGTATCACGTAGGTGGTCGTTCGTTAACATGGGGCCGCCAGAGTTATCGCTGGAGTGATTTTGATTTTGAAGCCAATTCAAAGGACGGTTTTGGTGTTGACTGGCCAATTCGCTACAAGGACATTTCACCATGGTACGATTATGCAGAAAAGTTTGCCGGCGTTAATGGTTCGAAAGATGGTTTGCCCCAGTTGCCGGATGGTAATTTTTTACCCGCAATGGAAATGAACTGCGTAGAAAAAGATGTTTCAAAAAGGTTAAAGGAACATTACAAAAATGCCCGTACCATGATCATGGGAAGGTCTGCCAATCTTACACAGGAACACAATGGCAGAACCGCTTGTCAGTATAGAAATAAATGTTCACTCGGTTGTCCGTTTGGTGCTTATTTTAGCACACAATCGGCTACGCTTCCTGCCGCCATGGCAACAGGTAATCTTACACTCCGTCCATTTTCAATAGTTACAAAACTTATTTACGATAAGGACACTAAAAAAGCAAAAGGTGTTGAAATATTAGATGCAGAAACCAACAAAACCTATGAGTTCTTTAGTAAGATCGTTTTTGTAAATGCATCTACTTTAAACTCAACCTGGTTATTGATGAATTCGGCCACAGATATCTGGCCTGGTGGATTGGGTAGCAGCAGCAACGCATTAGGGCACAACTTAATGGATCACCATCTCGGCGTAGGTGCTGGTGGAGAAGTAGACGGATATGAAGACTTGACTACTTATGGCCGCCGTGCCAATGGTATTTATGTACCAAGATACCAGAACCTGTTTGGCGACAAACGTGATTACCTGCGTGGGTTTTGATACCAGGGTGGTGCAAGCAGGGAGAACTGGAAACGCCAGGTGGCTGAATTAAGCATTGGTGCAGATTTTAAAGAAGCATTGACAGAGCCCGGTGGTTGGAAGATGGGCATGGGTGGATTTGGAGAAATTTTGCCCTATGCAGAAAATAAAGTTACACTGGATAAAACTAAAAAAGATAAATGGGGATTGAATATACTGGCGATCGACTGTGAACTAAAGGAGAACGAATTGAAGATGCGCAAGGATATGATGAATGATGCGGTTGAAATGCTGGAAGCTTCCGGTGTTAAAAATGTAAAGGGCTACGATGGTGATGGTACGCCAGGCAGAGGCATCCATGAAATGGGTACTGCACGCATGGGTAAAGATCCGAAAACATCGGTACTGAATGGTAACAACCAGGTGTGGGATGCCAAAAATGTGTTCATCACTGATGGTTCCTGTATGACTTCAGGCGCATGTGTTAACCCATCACTTACCTATATGGCATTAACAGCAAGAGCAGCAAGTTTTGCTGTGGAAGAATTGAAAAAAGGAAACCTTTAAAAACGGAATATGCCTGGCGACACAAGCAATATCAATAATAGAGCAACTGTTCAAAACACCTATGATGCAATCGTAGTAGGTTCGGGCATCAGCGGCGGATGGGCTGCCAAAGAATTGTGTGAAAAAGGATTAAAGACCCTTGTACTGGAACGAGGTAGAAATGTAGAACACGTAAAAGATTACACCGATACAGTAAAAGATCCATGGGAGTTATCACATCATGGTAAAACTACACAAAGAGATCGAATCAACAGTCCCATCCAAAGTAAAATTTATGCATGGGGTGAAGTTTCAAAAAAATTCTTTGTAAATGATATTGAAAATCCATACAATCAGGTAAAACCATTCGACTGGATCAGGGGTTATCATGTTGGTGGAAGAAGTTTGACCTGGGGCAGGCAATGTTACCGCTGGAGTGATATCGATTTTGCTGCCAACGGTAAAGACGGCCACGGGGTTGATTGGCCTATACGCTATAAAGATATTGCACCATGGTACCAGTATGTTGAGCCATTTGTTGGCGTAAGCGGATCAATAGAAAATTTGCCGCAGTTACCAGATGGAAATTTTTTACCTGCCATGGAAATGAACTTCATGGAAAAACATGTGGCCGAAAGAATCAAAAAAGAGTTTTCAGATGGGCGAAGAATGATCATAGGCCGTTCTGCCAATCATACTGCGAAAGTGGGTGATCGCGGTCCCTGCCAGTATAGAAGTAAATGCGAGGAGGGCTGCCCCTTTGGTGGTTATTTCAGCAGCAATTCGGCTACTTTGCCTGCCGCAGCCAAAACGGGTAATATGACGTTGAGACCATTTTCCGCCGTAGAACAGGTAATTTATGATAAGGAAAAAAAGAGAGCGATTGGCGTGCGCATTTTAGATACCGAAACAATGAAGACGGAAGAATATTATGCAAAGATTATTTTTCTAAATGCCTCAACACTAGGAACTACGCATATTTTACTGAACTCCGTTTCAGATGTTTTTCCAAATGGCTTAGGTAATTCAAGCGAACAGGTTGGGCACAACCTGATGGATCATCATTATGGTGTAGGAGCGCATGGCGAAACGGATGATTTTGCGGATAAATATATTTACGGCAGAAGGCCTAATGGGATTTATGTACCACGTTTTCGTAATATTAGTGAGGCAACACAACAAAAAGATTATCTGCGTGGTTTTGGTTTCCAGGGTGGTGCCGGTCGTGGCAGGATAAGCATTGAGGAAGGTATTGGCTCAGGGTATAAAGAGTTATTAACAGAACCAGGTAAATGGACGTTTAATCTGGGAAGCTGGGGTGAACATCTGCCTTATTATGAAAATAAAGT
>JBBQQP010000208.1:0-6367 GCA_038215675.1 Chitinophagales bacterium
ACAACTTTCATCGCTACTCGTATTAATTTTGTCGCCTAAATTTTCAGGTCTGCTCCATTTACCATTGGCATTGCGATGCGTTACCCATATATCTTTACCACCATAGCCACCGGCCTGGTTACTGCTAAAATAAATATCCCGCTTATCGGGTGAAAGCGATGGAGAAGATTCCCAGAAATCTGTATTTACCATTGGCCCCAGGTTTTCTGGTTCACTCCAGCCTTGTTTTGTTTTATAGGAAATATACAGATCGCAACTGCCTTGCCCTTCGGGATAGTTGCAACCGGTAAAAATGATCCACTGGCCATCCTGCGAAATGTTTTGTGCGCCTTCGTTGAGGTTGGTATTTACTTTGCCACCCAGCGGCTCGGCCTTGCTCCATTTACCATTGATTAAATCCGTTTCATAAAAGTCCTCATCGCCGGCTATGCGCCTCGTGAAGATGAGTTTTTTACCATCAATGGTAAGCGATGGGAAATATTCCAATGAGGTTGCGTTTATGCTGTCACCTAAATTATGGGGTGCAAAAACATAGTTGTTGGAAGGATGTTTTTTTTCATATTCTACCGCAAATTCGTACACCCTTTTTCGGTAGTTGCCCGCCCTTAAACTTTGCGAATTCAATTGTTCGTTTTGTAGAAAGCGTTCCACTGCAATCAATGCTTTTTGAAACTGTCCGAGTCCAGCCAATGAGATAGAATAGGGAAGCAGGTAGGTAATTGAATAAACAGAATCCAGCTGAAAAGCTTTTTCAAAATCAATCACCGATGCATCGTATTTTTTAAGATTGGCATAAATGCCGGCTCTTGATAAAAAGGCATCTACAAACCTTGGGTCAATTACAAGCGCTTTGTTAATGTTGTCAATGGCAGATTCATATTTTTGTTCCTGTGCATCTTCATAAGCCTTGGAATAAATATCGCCTGCTTTTTTATTTACCTTTTCCGGTACATACCATTGCGCAGAACAAATGGTGGCAGAGAGAAGAAATAGAAAAACAGTTATGATGAGGCGAATCGTGTATAGGGGTTGTTGCATTTATTTTATTTCAGTAAATGAAGATAAAACGAATTGCCCACAGTTTTATTTTAGCAATGTTAAAAGAGGTTGATGGTTGAAGGTTGATGGTTTAAGGTTGATGGTTGAAGGTTGATGGTTTAAGGTTGAAGGATGAAGGTTGAAGGTTTAAGGTTGGTGGTTAAGGTTGGTGGTTGTTTCTTGATAGTTGATTGTTCGTAATTCATTATGGAACCTTCAAAGCCACTTGATATTAACAGAATTGACAATTGAAAGTCTCTCTGAATACTTGTACACAGCATTTAACCATCAACTGTGAATCATCAGCCATCAACTACTTACGGCACATTGATATACTTGTGTATTTGCAGCGACAGCTCCCATTGTGGATTTTGTTTGATGTATTCTATGATGAGCGGCGTTACGGTGGAGGCCTTGACCCATTCAGGTTGTAAAAATAATTTACAGTCAGGCGAAACCATCGCTGCATATTTTTCTGCCCATTCAAAATCTGATTTATTAAAGATGACCACTTTCAATTCATTTGCAAAAGGAATAACTTCTGGTAGCGGGGCTTTAAATTTTTTAGGAGATAAGCAGATCCAATCCCAGCTGCCACTTAAAGGGTGGGCACCAGAGGTTTCTATATTCGTTTCAAATCCTTTAGTCTGAAGTGCGGCTGTAAGTGCTTTTAAATCATGCATCAGCGGTTCCCCACCGGTAATTACTACCAAGCCACCTTTTCTGCCGGCTTTCACGGGAGCAGAGTTTTCCGCTACCAGGGTTACAATCTCAGCAATTGTTTTTTTAGGATGAGCTTCTGCATCCCAGCTATCTTTTACATCGCACCAAACGCAGCCGACATCGCAACCGCCCAGCCTAACAAAATAAGCGGCCCTGCCCTGGTGAAAACCTTCGCCCTGTAAAGTATAGAAGTGCTCCATTACTGGTAGCGATTGTGATATGTTGGTTTCTGTTTGAATCATGTTTGGGTCAATGGTGAATGGTTAATCAGGTTCGTTTCCCATTGAAAATTTGGTTATTTCTGACGTTACATTTTAAATGTTTCCCATTGCTGCAAATGTATAAGTGAGTGATCCCAGGTTCCGTTGCTACGCTCCTCGTCGGGACATACTGCACAACGATGCTGCAATGAAAAACCAAGGCTTGCAAACAAAGAATGACTTTATTACAAAAATGCTAATTAAGATTCTTTGCAGTGCAGGCATTGTAAGTATTCATCATCAAGGCTGCAATGGTCATCAGTCCAACCCCTCCAGGTACCGGTGTAATATAACTGCACTTTGGCGCAACGTTGGCATAATCCACATCTCCTTTAATGGCAAAGCCACTTTTTTTGCTGGCATCGGCTACTCTTGTAATACCAACATCCACTACTACTGCATTTTCTTTTACCATATCGGCTGTTAAAAACCCCGGACGGCCTACGGCTGCTACAATGATATCAGCCTGTAAACAAAGCTCCTTTAAATTAGGCGTATGGCTATGGCAAACTGTTACGGTGCAATTACCGGGGTAAGTATTCTGGTTTAATAAAATACTGATGGGGCGGCCTACAATATTGCTACGGCCAATTACTACGGCGTGTTTGCCTTTGGTTTCAATTTTGTAATGCTCCAGCATCATCACAATACCATAAGGCGTGGCGGGGATAAAAGTGGGTAATCCCTGTACCATCTTGCCCACACTCATCGGGTGAAATCCATCTACGTCTTTATCGGGATGGATCAGGCTGATTATTTTATCTTCGCTGATTTGCTTTGGAAGGGGCAGTTGCACCAAAATACCATCCACATCATCATCCGCATTTAATTTTTCAATGGCTGCAACTAATTCAGCTTCCTCAACTGTTACCTCCAACCGGATCAGCGTGCTGGTAAATCCTATCTCCTCACAACTTTTCACTTTACTGGCCACATAGGTTTCGCTTGCTCCATTGGATCCAACTAAAATCGCAGCCAGATGCGGCGTTTTTTTTCCGGTAGATTTTAACAAAGCTGTCTTTTCTTTCACAATAATCTTTACAGCCTGCGATACTATTTTGCCATCTAAAATTTGCATGCCGCAAAAATAACAACAATTGATAAGAAATGGCTGCTGTCTGATTTTTTGATGGATGATTTGTGGTACTTTAATCCAGTTACACCTTCCAGTTGATGCACAGTATCACAGAATTGGGTATTCTCCAAAACAATTATCAAAGCCACTCTTGCATAAATTATGAATATATATTATATTGTTTGCAAGTAAAACTTTCCGGCTTGAGAAAACATTTATTTACCCACTTTTACTCGCTGCTTTTATTATTTCCTACAGCAGCTGCCCAATCGCTGCGGCAACCAATCTCGGCCATTTATCTTGGGCTCGGTGCCTACAGTGTTCAGCACAATGATGCTTTTTCTTTTACCAATAACCAGGCTGCATTGGCACAAATTAAAAATGTGACTGCGGGTGTTTATGGTGAACAGCGCTTTTTACTTTCGGCTACCAGTTTATATACCGCTGCCATTGCAATCCCTGCTAAAACAGGAAATTTTGGTATTAGCCTTAAATATGCCGGGTTTAAAAATTTCAATGAAAATCAAATAGGACTGGCTTATGCCCGAAGCCTGGGTTCTGCTGTAGATATCGGTGTGCAGTTCAATTATTATGGATACCGGGTTCCTTCCTACATTAATGCCAGTACGCTAAACTTTGAAATTGGGGCCATGATCCACTTAACAGAACAATTAAATGCGGGAATTCATGTATATAACCCGATTGGGGGAAGATTTGGTAAAACCGGTGAAAAGCTTTCAACAGCTTATAAAATAGGATTGGGTTATGATGCCTCCGAAAAGTTTTTTGTAAGTGGCGAAATAGTAAAGGAAGAAGACTTTCCGGTAAATCTGAATGTTGGTATGCAGTACCAGTTTATGAAACAATTTTTTGCAAGGGCAGGTATTGCGTCTGCAACATCCTTGGCTTATGCGGGTGTTGGTATTGGCTGGAAAAATTTCCGATTAGATTTTAGTGGCAGTTACCACCCCCAATTGGGTTGGTCGCCGGGCTTAATGTTGATCATGAATTTTGGGGAGGCTGCCGCTAGCTTCTCCCAATAAAGGATCGGCAACTTGCCCTGGTGGTTTCTAAATGCATATTACTCAATTGCGGTGACTCTTTTTTAAGACCCTGAGAACTTTTATTCACTTGAATATTGAACATTCCAATTTTAACAGATGCTACAAACAAATGGCTGCTACAGATAAAATATTAAGACAAAACGTTTCGGGTGTCACCGATTTTTACACCTTTATAGTTGCTGCTTCGCTTACGTTCGTATGCTTTTTTTTACCACAAAATATTTTTGGCCAGGTCCCTGTGATGCCATCTATTATTGAGCAGCAACTGGAAAATATCACCGAAAATAATGAGGATGCCGAAACAGAGGATGATTCTTTTTTACAATCGATGCGACAATTTTTAAAAAACCCGATTAATTTAAATGCGCCTGATTTAACTGTTCTGAAGGAGCTAGGCATATTCTCTCCCATCCAACTTCAAAACATTATTGGGTATCGGACTCTTTTTGGAAACTTCATCAGTATTTATGAATTGCAGGCAGTGCCGGGCTTTGATCTCCAATTCATAGACCGGCTGCGGCCATACATCACAGTAAGTGCCCCTCAAAATATGATCAGCTCAATTAGTGATAGGCTGGCAAATGGCAGCAGCAGTGTAATAGCAAGAGTGGCGCAGGTAATTGAAAAGCAAAAGGGGTTTAAATTGGATGCCGCTTCTGCCAACAACTATTATCCGGGATCCAGACAAAAATTATTTCTGCGCTATAAATACCAATTCAAAAATTTATTACAGTATGGTATGGTAGGGGAAAAAGACGCCGGGGAACAGTTTTTTAAAGGTGCCCAAAAGAGCGGATTTGATTTTTACTCCGCCCATTTTTTTGCCCGCAATATCGGTGTGATCAAATCGCTTGCACTGGGGGATTTTACCGTAAACCTGGGGCAGGGGCTTACCCAGTGGCAAAGCCTTGCATTTAGAAAAAGTGCCGACGTACCCAATATAAAGCGGCAACTTGCTGTATTACGACCTTATAATTCTGCCGGCGAAATTAACTTTCACCGGGGTGTGGGAATGACGGTTGCCAGAAATAATTTTGAAACGACTGTCTTCGCATCTTTCAAGAAAGTAGACGGTAATTTAACACCTGATACGCTTAACAATGACGATTTCATTTCTTCGCTGCAGACATCCGGTTTGCACCGCACCGAAAGTGAAGTAACCGATAAGGGGGTGCAACAGCAGTTGGTAGTTGGTGGTAATATCTCCTATAATTTTAACCGGCTGCATTTGGGTGTAAATGGCGTTCAATACCAATTTAAATTACCGATACAAAAAGCACCGGATCCTTATAACCTCTATGCCATTTCGGGTAGCCGTTTTGGTAACTACAGCATTGATTACAGTTATACTTATAAGAACCTGCATTTTTTTGGAGAAGCCGCTGTTACCAATCATTTTGACAAGGCTTTTGTAAATGGTTTGATCGTTGCAGTTGATTCAAAAGTCGACATGAGTTTCTTATACAGGAATATTTCACCCACCTACCAATCTTTGTACAGCAATGCATTTACCGAAAGTAGTTTGCCAAACAATGAACGGGGAATGTTTGCTGGTATCACCATCAGGCCCCATGTGTTTTGGCGCATAGATGCCTATGCAGATTTTTATAAATTCCCCTGGCTTAAATACCTGGTAGATGCACCTTCTGCAGGAACCGACCATTTGGTGCAGGCATCTTACAAACCCAATAAGCGCCTGGATATGTACGTGCGATACAGGGCAGAATCGAAAGCAAAAAACTACAATCCGGAAGCTTTGACTTTAACGCCGGCTGTGCCAAAGAGCAGACAGAATATACGTACCTCATTTAGTTACAAATTAAACCGTTCGCTTACATTTCGCAACCGGGTTGAAATGGTTTGGTATGATAAAAAGGGAGCGGGAAGTCAAACTGGTTTTTTATCGTATGCAGATATGTTGATTAAGCCGATGATGAAAAAATATGCAGGCAGTATAAGACTACAATATTTTGAAACCGAAGGTTACGATAGCCGGTTATATGCTTACGAAAATGATGTGCTGTATAGTTTTTCGATACCTGTTTTTTACGACAAGGGCTACCGTTATTATCTCAATTTTAATTATGACGTCAGTAAAAAATGTACGGTTTGGTTGCGGTGGGCCCAAACTATTTATAAGGGAAAAAATAGCATCGGGACAGGCTTGGATGAAATTGAAGGCAACAGAAGATCAGAAATTAAAATAC
>JBBQQP010000209.1:0-6356 GCA_038215675.1 Chitinophagales bacterium
ACATTTGCAAGGCAAACAAAGCCGATTCAAAAACGTTTCTGGCTATTTAGTAATTTGAATAACAGCGAAATCATCCTATACAAAAATACCGACGGCAACCTTAAAATAGATGTTCGTTTAGACGAAGAAACCGGTTGGCTAACACAGGCTCAATTGTGTGAGCTGTTCAATAAGTCAAAAGCCACCGTTAGTGAGCACATCAAAAATGTTTTTGAAGAAGTGCAGTTAGACCCATTGGCAACTGTTCGGAAATTCCGAACGGTTCAACAGGAAGGTGCAAGAACAGTCGAAAGAGAGGTTGATTACTATAATCTTGATGTTATAATTTCGGTTGGGTACCGTTTAAAATCACCACAAGGCACGCAGTTCAGAATTTGGGCGACACAGCGGTTAAAAGACTTCATCATCAAAGGGTTTACCTTAAATGATGACCGTTTTAAGACTGGCAACTCTATGAATTATTTCAATGAGTTGCAGGACCGTATCCGGGAAATACGGATTTCGGAAAGGTTTTTCTATCAGAAAATAAAAGACATTTACACCACCAGCATCGACTACGAACCCAAAGATGAAAAGACACTTGATTTTTTTAAAATCGTTCAAAATAAATTGCTCCCGCATAACTATCGGGAGGGCGATAACAGGGCAAACCGCAGCCGAACTTGTTTCATCACGGGTTGCCAGCACCAAAGAAAACATGGGGCTTACCACCTGGAAAATGCACCACAAGGAAAAATCAGGAAAACGGATGTGGGTATCGCAAAAAATTATTTGAACGAAAAAGAATTGAACAGCTTAAACCGACTTTTAACCATGTATTCGGATTTTGCTGAATTGCAGGCAGACAGAGGCATTGTGATGTATATGAAAGACTGGATAAAAAAACTGGATGCATTTCTACAGTTCAATGAAAAAGCAGTCTTAAAAGATTCTGGCAGCGTAACCCATGAAGTTGCACTGGCATTGGCGGAAAAAGAATTTGAAAAGTATAGCATTGTGCAGGATAAATTATTGAAAAGTGATTTTGATAAAGTTGTAAAAGGGAAGAACTAGTAAATAAAATTCCTTAAAGAAAAATTAGAAAGGCCTTTACGCATTCATTGGGCTGGAAGAATTTCCTCACCATGTGACGTTATCCTTATGGGTTCCCGCAAGCCAGCCGAAATGTTGCTTGCGGAAGATTTATAAAACTTCTGATTCACGCAATTTGCCAGTCAGCGTATTTCGTTAAATGAAACCAAATCTATCTCGCTAAAAATACACTTCAATTTTAGTACAATCATTTCTGGTGTATATTCCTTTTTAATTATCCATGTGTTATCCATTGTTGCCGACTCCAATTCTTTCACCCAAAAAAACATCACCCATTTTGGCAATCTCATAATAATAAATCATATTGCTGCAAATTATTCTATGCCTCAACACGAACAATCGCTTACCCTCCCTAATATGGATGCCGAAACAGCGCTGGCTAAGGCTTACCAGGCTATGCAACAACTAGACTGGACAATTTTATTTGCTGTCGAAAATACACTGGTAGCAGCTACTCCCAAAAACTGGAAAACCAGGGGACAACAAATTGTATGCACGATTGAGGGCGATATTTTACTCGTTAAAAGTGTGATGGTAAACAATGAAGTGGCAGATATTACTGGTGTCAATAAGAAGAATACAACCGCTTTTATCAATGCATTTGAAGCCGTTGGTAATGCGGTGGATGCAATTACAATTGAAAATAATAAAGCAGCCATCGCAACATTGAGGGAGGCGACCGTTAAAGCGGCAGCAGCGGAGCAGGAAGCGGCTGCAGCCGTAGACAAGGCCATGAATTTAGCAGGGAGCAACCTGTATGCTACTTATGCAATTATGGCAATCAATATATTGGTGTTTGTTTTAATGGCGGTAGACGGTGCCGGTATTTTTGAAGCCAATGGTTATGTGCATATGAAATGGGGAAGCAACTTTTCTCCATTAACCTTGAGTGGCGACTGGTGGCGGTTAATCACGTGCACATTCATTCATTTCGGTATCATTCACCTGGCAATGAACATGTATTGCTTGTATACCGTGGGGGTTTATCTGGAACCAATGCTTGGTAAAGCAAGGTATATCACGGCCTATTTGTGTACGGGTTTATTGGCCAGCGTTATCAGTTTGTGGTGGCATACCGATACCGTAAATAGTGCCGGGGCATCAGGCGCCGTTTTTGGTTTGTATGGTTTATTTTTTGCCCTGCTCGTTAGCAACCTGATACCAAAAGCAGTTCGTATGGCATTGTTGCAGAGCATTGGTATTTTTATCGTTTTCAATTTAGCTTATGGGATGAAAAGCGGGGTAGACAATGCTGCTCATGTTGGTGGATTACTAAGTGGATTCATCATTGGGTTGGGTTACCTGTTTGCAATAAAAAAAGAAAAGGAACAACAAAAAGTGCAGTGGGTTTTACCGCTTGTTATTGTCATAAGTATTGTTACTGCATTCGCCTATTTAGAGCAGCATAAATTACCACCGACTGGACGAGCCGAAATGCTCAATACTATCGACGCAGGTGCGTATGAGGATCATGATCGGTTCTACGCAAAGCTTACCAAATTTGATGAATTGAATCAACTCGTAGATTCTACCGTGAATGACAATACGATTTCCAGTGATCAACAATTAAAACAGATTAAGGAGATCGGTTTGCCCAAATTGGCTGAAGCTACGGTGGTAATTAGCAGTACAAAGAAAATGAACATTTCACCTGCATCTCATAAAAAGGCTGAGTTGTTACTGGAATACATCGAAGTGCGCAAGGCCGAAATGGGATTGCTGCAACAACTGATTGAAACTAAAGATGAACAAAAGTTTAATCCGCAAATAATTATAAACCGGCAAAAGGCGAATGCGTTGTTCCAGGATTTACTGAAGTTGTGATGAACTGCCATACTGGAAGCTCCTACCATTCTTAATGCGCAAGTGTAATTAACAACAATGTAAATTCAATAACTTTCATCAAATTTAACTTTCATCAAATTTTAAAAATTGTGTATTATTGAAACAAGACTTAATTTGTAAGCAGTTATTAGGTTTGTAGTCGTGTAAATGCCGGACTCTTTATTTCAATCATTTGCATCGTTTGCCCGTAAATTTTTTAATCATCATAAAAACGAGTAGCACTATTTCATGAAAAGTAAAACGAATCATCAAAATTCCCGGCGAAGTTTTCTCCGGAATTCAGCATTGGCTTCGGCCGGATTTTTTATTGTACCACGTCATGTTTTGGGCCGTGGCTTTGTAGCCCCCAGCGACCGTTTGGTAGTAGCCGGCATTGGTGCTGGTGGAAAGGGATCCAGCGATATCGCCAATTTCTTTAAAACAGGAAAAGCAGACATTGGATTTTTATGCGATGTCGATGACCGGCAGAGCGTTGAAACACGTAAAAAGTTTCCAAAGGCAAAGTACTATAAAGACTTTAGGGAGATGCTGAGCAAAGAAGGTAAATCAATTGATGCCGTATCTGTTTCTACACCCGACCATACACATGCGGTGGCTGCTATGGCTGCCATGCAACTTAACAAACATGTGTTTGTGCAAAAGCCACTCACGCATGATATTTACGAGGCCCGCATGTTGACAAAAGCGGCTCATCAGTATAAGGTGGTTACACAAATGGGCAACCAGGGTTCTTCGGGCGATGGTGTTCGCAAGTTGCAGGATTGGTACCAGGCAGGAATCGTAGGAGATATACATACCATTTATTGTTATACAGATCGACCTATCTGGCCGCAGGGTGTAGGAAGGCCGACCAATATATCACCAATACCTGCCGGACTTGATTTTGATTTATGGTTGGGCACTGCGCCAAAGACAAACTATTTTGAAGAAATCTTACCTTTTAACTGGCGTGGCTGGTGGGATTATGGCACCGGTGCATTAGGGGATATGGCTTGTCATATTATGTCGCCTGCATTTGCTGTACTGGGTCTTGGTTATCCTGAAAGCGCCGAGTGCAGTGTAGCTACAAAATATATTAGAAACTGGAACAAGGCTTATTATCCCGAGAGCGGTCCGATCGCTTCACATATCACTTTAAAGTTTAAAGGAAAAGATGGGAAGCCGGATGTGGAATTGCATTGGATGGACGGTGGCATACAGCCTTCAAGACCAGAAGAATTGGGTGCAAATGAACAGATGGGAGATGGGGGTAACGGCATTCTATTTCTTGGCACAAAAGGCAAAATGATGGCGGGTACTTATGCCATTAATCCTCAACTATTACCAACTTCCCGAACAAAAGAAGTAACTGTACCACAAACTGTAGCCAGGGTAATTAATGGCGAAGGAGGTCATTATGCTGCGTGGGTAGAAGCAGCCATTGCAGGTTATGGCAGTGATAAGGCAAAAAACCTAAGCTCGCATTTTGATATTGCCGGTCCGCTTACAGAAAGTGTTTTAATGGGCAATCTTGCAATCCGCAGTTATGATATTCAAAAGAAAAACGGAAATGATACAAATTACCCGGGAAGAAATATCAAATTGCTTTGGGACGGTGCCAATATGAAGATTACAAATTTTGACGAGGCCAACCAATTTGTAAAACGTACGTATAGAGATGGATGGAGCTTGGGTGTGTAATGGATCATTCAAATACAATCCTTCACCACCTTTTTGTTGAAATGATTCTTATTCTTTAATTAAGCCTAAATCCTTGTCAAAAGGGTTTAGGCTTTTTTATTTAAAAACGCTGCTAATACAATGCATCGTCATGTATTACCTGATTTTGAAAATGTTTCAAACTTAATTTCGAAGTAGATATTTTACGCCGTTGATGAGGTATTGGTTTTGATAATTCCCCTTCATTGCCCCACGGTATTCCGGTCTGTCAAAAGATGAATAGTAGGTGAAAGTCTGGCTGTCAATACTCTTTATTTTCCCCATATACGCCTTGTCTTCAAATGATGCATAATAAGTAAAGTTAGAACTGCCGATTGTTTTAAATTTCCCTTTGAAGGCCTCATTGTCAAAGGAGCTGTAATAGCTCAAAGCAAGCGTTCCTGCATTTCTTATTTTACCTTTTAAGGCTTCGTCTGCATACACATCATGATAATCAAGATAGATACTGCCGATACTTTTGATTTTCCCCTTCAACAATTCATTTTCGTAAGAGGAATAATAATTGAAAGCAGTTCTGCCCACATATTTTATTTTTCCCCCCGAGCCTTCATTGTCACTCGCTGCATAATATTCGGTTCGGCCCATATACTGGTCCAGCCGTTCTGGATTGTTATAATATCTACCAGCCAGGCTTTCTACTCCCCAGTCAATTACTTTTCCATCTTTTGTGATATTTATATAAATGGCATCCTCGGTTTTAAATGTGATGATGTCTGCGTTGCCACTGCTGCTTAGCGTAATCTGCGCAAGCCTTTGGCCATAAGAAAGGCTAAATAAAAAGCTAAGCGTTATCGTAAAAAATATCCTGCCCATCCTGGTTGATCGATTAAATGTTTGTGTAAATTAAGAATAATTTATACCGGGTATTTGAATATATTTAATGCACGGGTAAACAATTATCTTTATCCCTCATATTCTACGATATTTAAATAACACGATTGATAAACAATTTGACGATGAAATTATTTTCAATAACCTGTTGTATTATTTTTTTAAATTTTATAGCGGTTTCGTTGCTGGCACAGCAAAACCGCCCCCTGCCAATATTATCCCCCACACAACAACGCAAAGTGCCAACTGACTGGCTTGTAAAACCCGTAATGGAGAAGGCAGTCGTTTATAATAGTGCAGACCGAAAAGATATTATTTTGTACAATGGTCTTGTTAAAAGGTCATTTAGAATTAGTCCGAATGTAGCTTGTATTGATTACAGTAATCTCAGTAATGGACAGCAGTTATTGAGAGCAGTAAAACCGGAGGCCAGCGTTACAATCAATGGAAAATTTTATAATATAGGAGGATTAAAAGGTCAAAAGGAAAATGCCTATTTGTTGCAGCAATGGGTGGATCAATTTACCACAGATGAAAAGGATTTCCAGCTGCTGCGCTATGAAATAAATCCGATTGTACCCTTTGTCAACTGGAAGCCGTCCAATTGGGCAACCAATAAGAAGCAGCCAACCGGAACAATGCTTTCTTTTATCTTTCAGTCAACATTACCTGCTGTGAAAGACATCACAGTGAAGGTAAATTATGAACTTTATGATGGGTTGCCGCTAATTGTAAAATGGCTTTCGATTGAAAACAAAGGCAATGCAACAATACAGGTAAACCGGGTGGTGAATGAAATGCTGGCATTGGTGGAAGAAGAAAGTGCAGTAGTGGGTAGCCCGGAAGAAATGAAAAAGCAGCATGGTATT
>JBBQQP010000210.1:0-6338 GCA_038215675.1 Chitinophagales bacterium
ATAATTACTACTTGACTAAAAACTGCACCGAACGTTTCTTTATCCCCTTATAACACAACTTCTTCAACGCACTAAGATCCGTCCGTTTTTGACCCATTATTGTCCGATTGATAATTTATATGCAAGCTATCTTTACATTAACCTTTTAAATTTAGATCAATGAAAAAATTCGCTTTTATTATTCCACCATCCGTTGAAATGCTGGACCTGTCTGGTCCGCTACAGGTATTTACAGAAGCAAAGTTTTACGGCTATGAATTATCGCTTGAATTCTATACTTACCAGGATGAAATTATCAGCACCTCCGGACTTCCATTTTATAACCTTCAAAATTATAAGGAAGCTAAACTGAAAGAGGGTGATTATGTATTTATGCCGGGCATGGATAATAGCTATGTGAGCAGTCTAGCATTTAAAGCAGAGCGGCAGTTTTTTAACTGGCTTAAAGAATGTGCAGATAAAAAAGTTTTCGTTTGTTCTATTTGTAACGGTGCATTTGCGTTAGGCCATGCAGGATTGTTAAGGGATACAGAGTGTACTACTCATTGGAGAAGGATCGAGGAACTTCAATCCGAATTTCCTACTGCAAAAGTAATTTCCGATATTCTTTTTAAGAAGAGTAACAATATTTATACAAGTGCAGGGATCAGTGCCGGAATTGACCTGGCATTATCAATACTGGAAGAATTAAAAGGTGCACTGTTTACTCATAAAGTTGCACGAGGATTGGTGGTTTATCACAGACGAAGCCAAAATCATACGCAGAGCAGTATTTACCTCGACTACCGCAATCATATTAATCCCAGCGTACATGTTGTGCAGGACCATTTGATTGAACATCTTTCTGATGAAAATACCATTGACGATCTGGCATCTCTTGTTGCTATGAGTCCGAGAAATTTAAGCCGGGTTTTTAAAGATAAAACAGGCACTACCATTTTGGAATACCTTACTATGTTGCGATTAGAGTTTGCAAAAACAATGCTCAATAATCCGGAATATACCATTGAATATATCGCCAATAAATGCGGGTTCAAAACCGCCAGGCAATTACAAAGAATTTTAAAAGCCAATAAAGTAAAATGAGCAATAAAAAAATTATGAAAGTGTCTTTAATAGTCACCGTACTTGCCGTGCTGCTATTCAATGCCTGCAGCCCACTTCGTGAGTTTGGAAAATCACCTGTTTACGAGGGAGCTAACAAATTTAATTATAAGCTTCCATCCTTTGACCCTTTAAAGAAAACGGTGGTCGTGATAGCCAATAATGATGGAACGGAAATGTTTGACATGATGGCTCCTTATTATCTTTTTAATACCACCGAAAAAGCAAATGTTTACATAGTAGCAAAAACCAATTCCCCCATAGTAGTGAGAAAAGGGTTTTTCATTCTTCCTCAATTTACTTTTGCTGCCATTGATTCATTAGGGATAAAACCGGATGTAATTGTCATTCCTTTTTTGTCTGCCGCGGATTCAGTTCACCAGGATCCTGTAACTGTGAATTGGATAAAGAAGCACTATTCAGTTGATGTAAAAGTTCTTTCTGTTTGTGATGGTGCTGCAACAGGTGCAGCTACAGGAATTTTCGATGGCAAACCAATCACGGCGCATGCTTCGGATTATGCAGGCATTAAAGCCCAATTTAGCAAGCCTTTATGGGTACAGAATATAAGTGTTGCCAATAGCGGGAACCTTTACAGTACTGCAGGTGTTTCCAATGCTACCGAGGGTAGCCTGGTGGTAATAAATGACATGTTTGGCGTGGAGGCGATGAGACAGGTAATAACAGATATTCGTTACCCATATCTGCTTCCAAAAATAACTCATCAAAGCAATACTTTTAATTTTAGTGATAAGGTAACTGTAGGCAAAAAGATCATTTTCAAAAAAAATAAAAAACTTGGGGTATTACTTCAAAATGGCATCAATGAATTTGAATTAGCTGCCATTATGGATAGCTATAACCGGACTTTTCCAAAATCGATTGAAAGTTTTTCCGCAGATGACCTACCTGTAAAAACAAAATATGGCTTAACAATTATCCCTACCGGAAAAATGTCTGCTAGTAAACTGGATGAACTTCATGTTTTAAACCCATTATCATTTTTACGATCAGAACAAGTGCTTTTTAAATCCACAGAAATAGTAAAGTATAACAGTCGTCAGGGACAATATATAATCGCTGAGTGCCTTCAAAGAATTAGATTGGAATATGGACCTGGTTTTGAAACGGTGGTAAAGCTGATGCTGGATTACAATTGAGCTGACGAAGGTTGGAGAAGTTATTACAAATTGGTACTCAATTTCGTCGTCTTTAAGGTCTGCGTTCATAATAAAATTAGTTGTCTTAAAGCTTTACCCAATGTTGTTTTGTTGTGTCTTAGTTGTAATTATTAATATTAGCTAATTTTTGTAATGGATCCGGCGCAAAAAAAGATCAAGCATCATTTTTAAACACGTGAAAATGACTGTTAAATTAAAATATAACCAGCGCCAAATAATGCTGGCGCCGAGCGGCTTGAAATGGTATTAAATGAAATTTTGGACGTGCAATAAACGATAACCGCCACTATTATTTTGCAATCGTCAATGATCGAATCGTTGAAAAAAACGGTGTTCGATATAGAAGAAGCAGTAAAAAACAGCAACAATATAAACACCACTGTAAATACAAAACCTATTGAAGACCTTGTTCAAAATATGATGGTGAAAATAGAAGCAAAATTGCTTCCTGCTCCAACAATCATGACCCGGAAATTCCAGGTCTTGCTTTTTCCTCCACAAGATGCGAAGTTATTTTACAAGATAGTTTTGGGCGCTGGTTAATTTGGCTCACGGAAATGTTAGGCGTTACAAAACTGTATGAATGGGGTGTCCATTATACCCATATTCAAAAGGAAATAAAGCGATACAGGTTGAAAATAACCCGGTTAAAAGGCTTGGTAATGCCTGTATTTTAACGACGGTAGATTTGTGCGAAAAATGATGGATAGTGCTTATTGTAAAATTAACCGCCAGTAAGTGTAAGCAATTAATAATGATTATTTTAGTTACAGTATGTATCTGGCAATTGTAACCAAAAGTTGATTATTATGTTAAAAATTATGCGGTAATTCGGAAAGTATCCGAATTACCCCTTTTTTTTTAGCATATTATTGTTAAGTTTGGAGATGTAACTCGGAAAATGTCCGAATTACTCCAAAATAATCACCCAAAATGAGTTTTCAGGAAGACATACAAGCATACGGTGAGCAGCCAATAAATAAGCAACTCCTTTTGGATTTACTGAAGGATTACAAAAGACCGCATGATAAAATTGACGAATTGGTAAAACAGCAAATGCTGA
The DNA here is from genome assembly GCA_038215675.1 of Chitinophagales bacterium. Lineage (GTDB taxonomy): Bacteria > Bacteroidota > Bacteroidia > Chitinophagales > Chitinophagaceae > Ferruginibacter. Next base: position 3,349 of record JBBQQP010000210.1, read on the forward strand.
TACAAATAAAAAGAGGGCTGTATATACCTGGCACTCGACTCAATATAACTCCTCCGGAAGCCCTTCTTATTGCCAATCATTTGTATGGTCCGAGCTACATTTCTTTAGACACTGCATTGTCTCATTGGGGGCTTATTCCTGAAAGAGTTTACGAAACTAGTTCTGTAACTACAAACAATTCGAAAATCTATAAAACAGCAATAGGCAGTTTTAGCTATGCGAAAATGCCCTTGCCTTATTATAGCTTTGGCATAAAACAAGTGCAGCTTACAAAAAGGCAAACTGTGTTAATGGCATCAAAGGAAAAAGCATTGTGTGATAAAATAATTAGTACATCCGGTGTATTGTTGCGGAGTGTAAAGCAAACATTGGAATTATTGATTGAAGATTTTCGGATCGATGAAAATTCTCTTCGGACATTGGAAACACCAACAATTAATAGTTGGCTCAAAGATGCGCCGAAACAAAATAGTCTGGCAACACTTGTGAAAGCACTGAAAAGTTTATGATAAAAGAATGGCTTGAAGAATATAAACCCGTTAATCAGGAAGCTGCTGAACAGGCACTCCGTGAAATCATGCAGGAAATTGCATTGGCTGGATTACAACGGAGCGGCTTTTTTGAAAAGGCTACATTTTATGGTGGTACTGCTCTACGTATATTTCATGGGCTTCAACGATTTTCCGAAGACCTTGATTTTTCGTTGTTGGAAGTAAATCCAGGGTTTTCACTGGAACCCTACATGAAAGGAATTGTAACAGAATTTAGTGCACTAGGCGTAACAGTTAGTATTGAAGAAAAAATTAAAAGTGCCACATCAGATGTGGATTCAGCATTTCTTAAACCAGATACTACCTGGAAAGAACTGATCATTAAAGAAATACTACCCAATGAATCAGTCAAAATGCGGCCATCGATAAAGATAAAAATCGAAGTAGATACAACGCCGCCGTTGGGTTTTAGCACAGAAGAAAAATTATTATTAAAACCATTTTCATTTTACGTTAAATGCTTTACACTGCCAGATCTCTTTGCCGGAAAAATGCATGTGCTACTTTTTCGTAAATGGAAGGGGAGAGTTAAAGGCAGAGATTGGTTTGATATGGAATGGTATATCAGAAAAGGTATCCCGGTAAATCTTGATCATCTTTTAATCCGCTCCCGCAATAGCGGAGACTGGAAAGAAATATTGATGAACAAAGAGCAGTTCATGACTTTGTTACAAAATAAAATTCAATCTGTTTCTTTCAATAGCATTCGGGAGGACGTTGTACGTTTTATACCGGATGACAAAGTGATTGAGATATGGTCCCAACAATATTTTAGTGACCTTGTGGAAAAAGTAAAATTTAGTTAGTGAAGGTTTAAACAATATTGCTATGTTAGAAGTTTAAGGAAATTTTGCCTGCTGAAAAGGATTGCATCAATCCGACCATTTATTTCGGATAAAAATGGCGTGGCTTGAAGGACGATGTCAGAAGCAAACGCAAAAAGGTTCGGTTTTTAGAAATCGAAAAATCATGAAATAACTATAAACTGTATCCAAATAAACGATTGTTGTATTTTACCATCCTATGAAGGTGGAATAAAGTCATGGGCATTTGGTGTGTTTCCTTTCTTTTGATTTGTCCCTATTTTAAGGTCATTTGATTTATATTTTATTGATGTTTTGGCGTAAATTGTCGAATCCCTAAAAAATATCATGAGTCAAGCCCTAAGCAATTTACACATAACAAAATACCCGCCGACCTTTTCCGGTGTAACCGGATTTTACAAGAAAAAGTTCCGATCAATTTTAATACAACTAATTTAGTCACAATTATAAAATACCAACGTAATATTGGACATGCAGATGATGCCGTATTTGCAGTAAGTGAATCGTTTTGTTTGATTCAATGCAGAAGGCTTAAAGAAACAAATGAAACGGCAGCGTTTCCGATTTCTAAAATTATCTACTTGCAAAAACCATATAAAATTAACCTATGAAAATTCTTCATACCGCAGATTGGCATTTAGGACAGTTGTTTCATGAGTATGACCGTACTTATGAACACCAGCAGTTTTTAAATTGGTTGATTACCACAATCAAAGAGCAGCGAATAGATGTACTGTTAATTAGTGGTGATGTATTCGATTTGTCCAATCCTTCTGCTGCCTGCATAAAAATGTTTTATACCTTTCTAAACCGGGCAGCAAAAATTGATCGGGATTTACAAATCATAATTACTGCCGGCAACCACGATTCTGCTTCCCGGTTGGAATCGCCCAAGCCTTTGTTGGAGTCATCCAATATACATATCATCGGTATCATTGAAAAAGATGAGCAGGGAAATATTGACTACGATAAATTAATGATTCCGCTGAAAAATAGGAGTGGCGATACCAAAGCCTGGTGCCTTGCGGTACCCTTTTTACGCATGGGCGATTATCCTTCCATTACTGATTGTGACAACCCTTACGCAGAAGGCGTTACTGCATTTTACAAAGAAATTTATTTAAAAGCAATAGCAAAAAAGCAGGATGGACAATCCATTATTTGTATGGGGCATTTGCATACACAACAGGCAGAGCTAACGGATATGGATACTGCTGAAAGATTAATTATGGGCGGAGTAGAATCAATCTCCGCATCAGCATTTCATACCGATATTAAATATGTAGCACTAGGTCACATACACAAAGCACAGCGCATTGGTGGCAACGAGCATATCAGGTATTGTGGTAGTCCCATACCAATGTCATTTTCAGAGCTAAATTATAAACACCAGGTAATTGTTTTTGATTTAGAGGAGGATGTTATTTGCAACATACAGCAGGTAGAAGTGCCGGTAACAATTAAACTGCTAAGTATACCATCAAAGCACAGTAAGCTGTCGGAGGTGTTGTCTGCATTGGAGCAGTTGCCTGCAAAAGCTGCCAATCCTGAAGTAGCGCCTTATCTGGAAGTACGTGTTTTATTGGACGGACCCGAGCCTGGGCTGCGACATAAA
>JBBQQP010000211.1:0-6301 GCA_038215675.1 Chitinophagales bacterium
GGGCTGAATACTACAACGTAACACTAAAACGGAAAACCTAGGACGATAAAATCGAAGCGATTGCAGCATCGTAAAAAAATATCTCCAAACGCAGCATCCGGATAAGAATCGTTATCCTTTTTTATAAGACTATAATCAAAACGGATTTAATACTCCATCCTATCCCGCTCGCCGCTGTTGTGTGTTTTCACCAACAGCCGGAGTCAACCATTTAAAAGAGATTTGCATTTGCACGAAAAGACAGCGTCAATGGCATCAACAGGATAACGGTATTCATCGGTGGCGGATTAAAAGGGATTTCAATAAAGTAAATCGTAGTCTTGGCACACTCAACGTCCTCGGCTCGGCTTAAGCTCGGCGAGAGACATTGCTGGGAAGGCAATGTTTATCTAAGTCAACTATTCCAGCTCTGAAAGAGCGAAATATCATAGCCCGGGGCATCGCCCTGGGTAAACAAAATCCGAAGAACGAAGCCCTGAAAGGGCGTAACAAATCTTGTGTGTTCAATTTTCATCCGTTAGTTTTTACGGCAGTGTATTTCGCCCTTTCAGGGCTCGTTTATTTGAATGCTTTTTTCCCAGGGTTTTACCCTGGGCTATGATATTACGCCCTTTCGGGGCTGAATACTACAACGTAACACTAAAACTACAAAACCTAGGACGATAAAATCGCAGTGATTGCAACACCGCAAAAAAATCTCCACACGCAGCGGCCGGATAAAAATCGGTATCCTTTTTTATTAGACTACAATTAGATCGGTTTTACAGACGCCCACCTATCCCGCTCGCCGCTGTTGTGTGTTTTCACCAACAGCCGGAGTCAGCCATTTAAAAGAGATTCCCATTTACTTAAAAGGCAGGTAATGGCTGGGATTAAGAACAGTTACCTTATTTGTTTTTTTCTATTTTTTAACAAGCTGAAAACGGTTAACCTGTATTAATTTAAATCATTTCAGGAATCATTTTTTTAAAATCTACATGGATACTTTTTGCTGTTGCTGCAATCCCCCTAATGAAATCAACTATCCCGGCACGCCGCTGTTGTGTCTTTGACCAACAGCCGAAGCATTAACCACAAATGAAGGCTATGTGCTGCTTAAACTTTGTGACATTGCCGGGAAAATAATTGGAGAAACTGTTCTGCTGCGAAACAGATAGCAGCTCCCATGGCATTTTAAAAGCCTTCCAGAGCGAACTCCCGCAGGGCTTGCTATTTTTATTGCCAACAATTTATTTTAGTTATTGAAGTTTAAAACCGGAGGAGTCCCTGATGGTAAATTCATTTGTTAACACCCTTGTTTCAAATTCGGTAATGGGTCTCTTACTTTCTATAATCTGTATCATTAGCTCTGTAGCAACTTGTCCCATTTCAAAAGCAGGTAACCGGATAGTGGTAAGCGTGGGATTAATTAGTTCGGGAATATTGCTATTGCTAAAGCCCACCACAGCAAAGTCATCCGGAATTTTCAGATCCAGTTTTTTTAGCGTTGTTAATAATGCGATGGTGATGCTGTCGTGCGCTGTTACAAAGGCATCTGGCTTTTGTTTCATTTCTAATAAATTAGTCAGAGCGTCTTTGATCTCCGCTGCAACCTTTTCGCCATGACTGCAATATTTTACATACTTATCATCAAATGGTAAATCATTTTCCAGTAGGGCATTTTTATATCCATCCAGTCTTTCTTTGGTAATGGATAACAATGGAGCGGCTGTAATATGGGCAATTTTTTTAAAGCCATTTTTTATCAGGTGAACCGTTGCATCGTAGGAAGCTTTGTAATTATCCGCAATTACTTTGTGGGTAATAATTTCGTTGCTTACACGGTCAAAAAAAACAATCGGTAAGCCCTTTTCATGTAAATTAATAAAATGTGACATGTCCGTTGTTTCGCTCGAAAGTGAAACCAGCAGCCCATCCACCGACCTGGAAGCAAGATGCTGAACGTTTACTACTTCCCGCTCATAAGATTCGGAGCTTTGAGATATGATTACATTGTATCCTCTTTTGTAGGCGATGGATTCTATCCCATTAATGGCCTGAGAGAAAAAGTTATTGGCAATTTCACAAACTACCACTCCAATGGATCTACTCCGTCTTTCCTTTAAACTAAGTGCAATTGGATTGGGGCGGTAATTTACTTTTTCAGCGTATTCCAATACCTGTTTTTTGGTGTCAGAACCAATCTCGTAACTGCCTCTGAGTGCTCGTGAAACAGTAGAGGTAGATAGCCCCAGCGCTTTACCAATATCTTTAATTGTAACAGGTTCAAACTTCATCGTTTGGAAAGGTCGTTCTTTTTATAATTTATCTTATAGATACCATTTTTAAGGCCTGAAAAGATTGAAACATCTTTGTCGGGAACGATTGCGTAAAAATAAAAATCTTTTTGCTTACACTTGTTATTTTTTTTTGGTAGCATTGTCTACTGGTAAGCATTTTTTAACAAATAAGGTGTATAAAAATTGCGTTATCCTGATATCAAAACTAACTAAAAATTGCTTTATGAACAGTTTGCTAACAGCAGTCAATACCATTGATATTCCCATTAATTTATCCCAATCAATAGATCGATAAAATGAGTGTAAGAACTAGATAGCAAATTTTCATTTCACCTATAAACTGTTGAATGAATACAAATGAAAACGTCGATTTTTGTTAACAAATTTCAGACTCATTTCGTTTCCAACTTTATGCAATTTATTTATATCCGACCTGGTTAAAAAGAGGGTTTTTAGTTTCCTTGAAGGGCAGTCGAAATCCTTTTTAATCTGGGAACACAAGGTTTAAAATTCATTATAAAACGATTTATTAAAAACTAACATTCTTCACCAATCTTAAAAATGCTATATGAACAAAAAAATGTTTGTAAACAAAGTTTACATTCTCCTCGTTTTTCTCCTTTCTGCTTCGGCAGCAATGGCTCAGAATTTTTCAGTTATTGGAAAAGTTACAGATGCTACTGGCAAATCGCTTGAAGGTGCTACTGTTTCGGAAAAAGGCAAAAAAAACCCGGCAGTAACTGGTCAGGATGGCACATTTCAATTAAATGTTTCATCTGGTAACGCAAAACTGGTAATCAGTTTTGTAGGGTATGAAGAAGGGGAAATTGCTGTAAATAATCAAAAGCAGTTGTCCGTAATTCTCAAACCAGTAAACGAAAGTTTAACTGACGTTGTGGTGATTGGCTACGCAACCGTTAAAAAGAAAGACTTAACCGGCTCGGTTGCAGGTATCAACCAAAAAGACATCCGATCACGTCCGGTGGACAATGCTTTACAAGCTATGCAAGGTAAAGTAGCCGGTGTGGATATTACTTCTAATGAACGACCTGGACAGGTGGGTAATATTAATATCCGTGGTGTTCGTTCAATAAATGCATCTAACAACCCTTTATTTGTGGTAGATGGTATTCCTTTAACAACAGGAGGTATCGAATACCTGAATCCAAATGATATTGAAGCGATCGATGTATTAAAAGATGCATCAGCTACCGCTATTTTTGGTTCAAGAGGTGCCAATGGTGTGGTAATTGTTACCACCAAACAGGGTAAAGCTGGTAAGGTGCAACTTAATTTTTACAATGCTGTTACTTTTGAAACTATCAGGGACTGGTCGCCTCTTATGACTGCGTCTGAATATTTAGATTTTCGCCGTTGGAGTGTTTATTATAGTAACCCAACCGGTCGCCCAAGGGGTGATGCACCTACTATTACCAATGACCGGGATATTTTCCTGGCCACTTCGGACCCCGCAAGCTGGAAAAATATTGCACAGGGTTGGGCTGGTGGTACATGGGATGGCTCAAAAGTGGGCAATACAGACTGGACAGGGCTAGTGACTCAAACCGGCGTAACTACAGACAATACCTTAAGTGTAAGTGGCGGTACAAAAAGTATAAAGGCATACGGTTCGTTTGGCTATTTGAATAACACGGGTACAGCAATCGGGCAAAAATTTTCCAGATTTTCAGGAAAGGGTAGTGTGGACATACAGGCTACCGATTGGTTTAACATGGGTTTAAACGTAAATCTTAGTCAAAGTACCCAGGAATTTGGCCAGTCAAATACAGTAATTGGTTCATTTATTGGTGCCCCCGCTACCGGTATTTATGAGTCTTCCAGGGGTCTGTTTAGGTGGGCAGTTCCGTATGATTCACTTGGAAACAGAACGCTTTTTCCTGGTGGCGATGTGGCGGTTAGAACAGTTGCAGATGAGTGGAAGTATTCACAAGACCAAAGAGTAACTCTTCGTGCCTTTGGAAGTTTATATGCACAACTGGATTTTGGTAAAATGCATCGTGCCTTAAAGGGATTGAAATACCGTTTCAACTTTGGGCCTGATTTTTCTAACTCTACCAATGGTGTTTATATTGACGGCCTCTCTACCGCCAGCAGCGGTATAAACGGCGCTTCATTGCAGGAAGCCAAAACTTATTCGTGGACGCTGGATAACCTGGTTTATTACGATAAAGAATTTAAAAAGCACAGTTTTGGTCTTACTTTATTGCAAAGTGCTACTAAGTTTGTTGCCAATCCCGTAAATAGAATCACTGGTACTGGTGTTCCATTTGCCAGTCAAAAATGGTATGCCCTTAATAACCAGGTGCTTCCTTCTACCAACCTTACCATTGGGCAAATCTCTGATTTAACAGAGCGCCAGCTTTTAAGCTACATGGGCAGGTTAAATTATGGATTTGATGATCGGTATTTACTAACGGTTTCTATGCGTACAGATGGCGCTTCTCAGCTTGCTGAAGGAAACAAGTTTGACTATTTCCCAAGTGCAGCGGTCGCATGGCGTATTAGCAATGAGAAGTTTTTTCAAAATGTAAAATGGGTAAATGATTTAAAACTGCGTGTTGGTTTTGGTGCCACAGGCAATTCAGCAGTGGATGCCTATCAAACCAAGGGAAGGACGGGGCCTCTCTTTTATCCCATCGGTGCTGCCGTTCTCGCTGCCTCCCTTCCATCAACTGCCTTAGCTAACCCTGCCTTACGTTGGGAAAAAACAACTCAATATAACTTAGGAGTTGATTTCTCGGTGTTTAAGAGAAGAATTTCCGGCGCAATTGATGTATATTCTTCACGAACCAGGGATTTGTTATTTCCCCAGCAACTGCCTACTGTAACTGGTTTCCTTACTACATTACGCAATGTTGGTGAAACTGCCAATCGTGGTATAGATATCAATGTCAATAGCATTAACGTAAGTACAAAAAACTTTCAATGGACAACAAACCTAAATGCCTCCTGGCAGAAAGACAGGATTGTTACGCTTGCAAATGGCAAACAGGATGACATACTTAACAACTTGTTTATTGGGCAACCAAACGGTACAATTTATGGGTTTGCCTCAAACGGGATGTGGCAATATGCTGATACAGCAACAATACGCAAGTTTGCCCTAAATGGTAACAATTTTACACCAGGCCAGGTTAGACCGATTGACCAGAATGGAGATAACAAAATTGATGGAAACAATGACCGGGTATTAATTGGACATACAAGGCCACGCTGGATAGTAGGTATTACAAACGGGTTTTCTTACAAAAACTTTGAGCTTTCTTTCTTTATATATGGACGGTTGAACTACTGGTTTAGTACAGGCGGCGAATCCCAAAATGGCCGTTTCAACCAGCGGCAGATTAATTACTGGACAGAAAATAACCAAAACAGTGAATACCAAAAACCAATTTATTCTGTAGCTAGTGGTGATAATTTTTCCCCTTCATTGGGATATCAAAAAGCATCGTTTTTGAAGGTAAGGAATATTTCGGCTTCGTATAATTTGCCCGGTAAAATTTTAACCAACATGCACATGTCAAGCCTGCGGGTATATTTTCAGGCCGCTAACCCAGGTATGCTATTCTCTAAAATTAATTTCTTTGATATGGATGTAGCAGCACAGCAATCAAACCGTGGTTTTACTTTTGGTATCAATGCCGGATTTTAATTGATTACAACTTGCTGTTAAGCGCCATTCGGCAACCAGCAAATTAAAAAAATATAAAGATGAAAAATAAAATATTTAAAATAATCCTGGCTGCCATTCTTGTAGTAATGGTCGCTACATCATGTAAAAAATCTTTTTTGGATGAGTCACTCAAAACGATTAGGGACATAGAATTTTATAAAACAGACGCTGGCATACAGCAGTTGGTGAACGGTGCCTATCACCAGGTATTCGCCACACCTTTCAATGGAGAAATGGCATTTTCCAACATGAACTACGGAGCCGATGAGTTTCGTATAGGTGGCGACCCTTCTAACGGTATGTTTAATTCTTATGGCAATACTTTTGG
>JBBQQP010000212.1:0-6298 GCA_038215675.1 Chitinophagales bacterium
ATTCAAACCTCAACAAACTTTGAATAAGTCAGGTGGTATAATAAAGCCAAACATTTCTTTATAAAAAACTCTTCACCACATTAGGTTCCAGAACCCCCTTTCGGGGGGCAGGGGGGCCACTCTTCACCACATTAGGTTCCAGAACCCCCTTTCGGGGGCAGGGGGGCCATCCCCCCTTGGGGGGGGTCAGGGGGCTGCCAGCACCCACGTATCCTTACTTCCCCCACCTTGAGACGAGTTTACAATCAGCGAACCTTCTCTCAATGCAACCCTTGTTAATCCACCCGGAACTATTTCAATACCATCCGGTCCGCATAAGGCATAGGGTCTAAGGTCAACCCTTCTCGGTTTCAATTTGCCATCCATATAACAGGGCACTGTTGATAAACTAATGATGGGTTGAGCAATAAATTGCCGTGGGTTTTGTAACACTTCTTCTTTGTATTGATCAATTTCTTCGCTTGTCGCAGCACTGCCCATTAACATACCATAGCCGCCACTTTCATTGGTTTTTTTAATCACCATATTCTCAATGTTCTTAAAAACATGTTCCCGCTCTTCATCTTTTCCTAACTGGTAAGTTGGTACGTTTTTTAAGATGGGTTCTTCATTCAGGTAGTAACGGATCATGGCTGGTACAAAGGTGTAAATTGCTTTGTCATCCGCTACACCATTGCCCACTGCATTTACGATGGCTACATTTCCTTTGCGGTAGGCACTCATAAGTCCAGCAACGCCCAGCATACTTCCGGGGTCAAATACCAAAGGATCCAGGAAGTCATCGTCTACCCTGCGGTAAATTACATCCACTTGCTGCAACCCGCTGGTAGTTTTCATGTAAACTTTATGATTGTCTACTACCAGGTCACTGCCTTGCACGAGCTCAACACCCATCAATCTTGCCAGCGTGGTATGCTCAAAATAAGCTGAGTTATAAATGCCGGGCGTAAGTAGTACAATGGTTGGGTTTTTTATTTGCCTTGGCGATAAGGAGACCAAATTTCTATGTAAAATAGTTGGATATTCCGTTACACTGCGAACATTGCTTTGCGGCAACAGGTAAGGGAAAATCCGCTTGGTGATTTCCCGGTTTTCCAGCATATAACTTACGCCGCTGGGGGTGCGCAAATTATCTTCGAGTATGTAAAACGAACCATCATTATTGCGAATCAGATCAATGCCGGCAATGTGTACATAGATATCATATGGCACCGGGAAGTTTTGCATTTCCCGCAGGTAATGCGGGCAACTATAAATCATAGCCGCAGGCACCACGCCATCTTTAATAATAAATTGCGTGCTGTAGATATCTTTTAAAAAAAGGTTGAGAGCTTTTAATCGTTGCTTGATTCCTTTTTCAATAAAATCCCAATCGGATGCTGTAATGATGCGGGGAATGATATCAAAGGGAAATATTTTTTCAATGCCTTCGCCACTGCTATATACTGTAAACGTTACACCCTGGCTCATAAACAAGCGCTTGGCAAACTCTTCCCGTTTATTCAGATCGTCAATGGAGAGCTTTTCCAGGAACTCAACGGCGTTTTTATAATGTTCCCTGACTGATGAGTTGCTGTACATTTCATCCCATGTATTGGCATCCACCAAATATGACTGCATTAGATCACTTGTTTGCATAAATATCAGTTTTGGAAATGAAAACGGCAGGCAATCGTACAAACCTTGGTTTTTCAAATATAATAAATCAAATCAGTTTTCAATCATGCAACTCTACATTATTGGTAACTTTGCTGATATTAATTTTTTTATAATGAAGAAGATTGCGATGATACCTGCCCGGTATGCAGCCTCCCGTTTTCCAGCCAAATTGATGCAGCTGCTGGGTAGTAAAACGGTCATCCGGCATACTTACGACAACACCGTTGCAACGGGTTTATTTGATGAAGTGGTAGTTGTTACCGACAGTGACCTTATTTATGCTGAAGTTGTAAATCATGGTGGCAAAGCAGTTATAAGTAAACGGGCACATGAAAGTGGCAGCGACCGGATAGCCGAAGCCGTGGCGGATATGGAGGTGGAAATAGTTGTAAATGTACAGGGCGATGAACCTTTTGTACAACGGGAACCACTGGAAAAATTATTGAAAGTTTTTGAAAGAACGGAGGGTGAAAACGTGCAGGTGGCATCCCTGATGCAGATCATGACAACGCAACAATTTATTGATGACCCTAATTTTGTAAAAGTGGCCGTCGATAAAAATATGAATGCATTGATGTTTAGCCGGAGTGTGATTCCATATCACCGGGATAAACAATTGGTGCCGGTTTATTATGAACACATTGGTGTATATGCTTTTCGCAAAAAGGCCCTGATGAATTTTACAAGCTGGCCGATGACACCGTTAGAAGCAGCGGAAAAAATTGAATGCCTACGTTATCTTGAAAACGGAATTTCGCTCAAAATGGTTGTAACAGAATATATGGGGGTTGAGATTGATACACCGGAAGATTTAGTAAGGGCGGCTGCTTTGTTAGGTTGTTAGCAAATCTATAAGAATATGTTTAATTTTTTATTAATGCCACGAATCCACAAATAATTACTAAGTTTTTTGTGCTAAAAGGGTTCTGTATGTGTTTTTTATTAATGCCACGAATACACGAATGATTACTAAGTTTTCTGTACTAAAAGGGTTCTATTCGTTTCAGGTAGCACAATTAGTGGCAATTAAAATTATACAGGCCAAATTGCGAAACCATTTTTAAACAGCTTCTAAGAATAGACAGCTGAGTTTTTTAGAAACCGTTGCCAGTCTTCCAGCATCTTGCCCTTTAAAACCCGCGGGAATTTATGTTGCCCGCCAATTTTACCTTTTGATTTCATGAAGTCCATGAACGTGTCTTCGGATAGAACGGTCACAATCACTTCTTTGAGTGCATGTTTTCTCTCTACCTCGTAATCATCATTCAGCTCTTTTAGCTTGTTGTCGATGCGAATTCTCAACTCCTCCTTATTTACAATATCATCGGTAGCCACAAACCAATGATGGGCGAAAAACTGGCCAAAAGGTTCGCCGGCCACCGTAAATTCAGGAATGGAAATATTGAGGTCTTTGCTAACCATTTCAATGGCTTTATTCATGTTGTCTACACTCAAGTGCTCACCTACCAGGCTTAAAAAGTGTTTGGTACGGCCAGTTATGATGATCTCACTTTCTTCCTTGTTGATCAACCTTACCGTATCACCAATAACATAACGCCAGGTGCCGGCATTGGTACTAATTAAAATGGCGTAGTCTTTATTTTCTTCAATTTCGTGAATCATGAACACAACTGGTTTTTCAATCATGTTTCCATCGATGTCAAAATTGTGTTCATCAAAAGGAACAAATTCAAAGAAAATATTATTGTTCAATGCCAAATGCATTCCCACAGCGCCCTGCCTGTTTTGGTAGGCCAGAAATCCTTCACTCGCAAGGTAGGTTTCGATATAAGTGACAGGCTGGCCCAGCAGTTTTTCAAATCCTTTTTTATATGGTTCCATTGCAACACCGCCATGAACATAAAAAGCCAGGTTAGGCCAAATTTCATGAATGTGTTTTAGTTTGTAACGTTCAATTATTTTTTCCATGCACAATTGCAACCAGGCAGGCACGCCTATGATGAAACCGATATCCCAGTTGGGTGCATTTTCTACAATTTCTTCCAGCTTCTTGGCCCAGTCTTTTTCTTTGGCAATTTTTTTACCCGGCTTGTAAATGCCAAGTCCTTGAAACCAGAAGGGAAGATTTTTTTGTTGAATGCCACTTAAATCACCGGCAAAATAGGTGGGTCCTTTTTGCAACTGTGTGCTTCCGCCCAACATCAACCAACCCTTGCCCAACGCACTTTTTGGTACATCATCGTATTTAGCAAGGCTCAACAGTTGCTTAACACTCGTAATAGTATTGCTGCGAATCAGGTCTTTTGTGATCGGGATAAATTTACTGGCGGCCTCGCTCGTCCCGCTGCTTAAAGCAAAATAATGTATCATGCCTGGCCAGCAAACATCCGGGATGCCGTCTTTTGCCTTATGCCACCATTGTGCATATATTTTGCTATAATCGTATGTGGGAACCAGTTGCTGAAACTTTTTGCCGGGATGACTGCTCATCAGTATTTCATCAAACTTATACAATTGGCCAAACTGGGTAAATCTTGCTTTGCGTAATAAACGCTTCAGCACTTTTATTTGCTGCCGCCGTGGGTCGCTAACAGGCAGATGAAGTGCCTTAGCAATACTTTTGGGTAATTTCAATTCAAAAATTGGCATGCAGTGGAATATAGTTTTAAAACAAATTTATTGTTTAGAGTTGTTTCCTTAATAAAAAATTTCCCAAAAGGTGCAGGTTTGTTTTCGGTAACAAGCCTCTGTAAGCAGGCCTTTAAAGTATTTAAATATACAGCAAAAATAACGAACTTTTTTCATCAGCATGGCTAAGTGGTGAATTTCAAAATTGATCGATTTCTTATATTTAAAGATTGTTCGAATTTAGGTGTGGCAGTGTCCTGTTAATGGAACAATCAATTATTTGAAATATAAATTTTTTTTGTCAGTAAAAACGTGTTGCCCAATTCTCTTTCGTGCTGGCTGTACTCATCAAATTGATGTAGTTTTGTGCCTCAAAAAATTAGGCCATATGAAAAAGTTTTTTATTGCTATTGTACTTACAATCTCGTTGTTAAAAGCCAGTGCCGATGAAGGGATGTGGCTACCCATGTTATTGGGGGAACAAGTATATGCCGACATGGTAAAAAAGGGTTTGAAACTCACCAAAGAGCAACTATATTCCATCAATAAATCTTCGCTTAAGGACGCCATCATTATTTTTGGCGGCGGCTGTACTGGTGAAATTGTAAGCGACCAGGGGTTAATATTTACCAATCACCACTGTGGTTATGGAGCCATTGCCGGTGCAAGTACCGTAGAAAATAACTATCTACAAAATGGCTTTTATGCCTACAATAAAGGCCAGGAAATTAAAAGCGGATTAACAGTTCAGTTTTTGGACAAAATTGTAGACGTAACTAAAGAAGTAGAAGAAGGCTTAAAAGGATTGGATTGGACAGAGCGGGTGAAGAAAACCCAGGAGGTATTAAAAGCAATTACCGATAAGGTAGCAGATGTAGACAATGGCCTGGCCGGTAGAATTTATCCAATGTTTAAGGGCAATCAATACATCATGTATGTGTATAAAACCTACAGGGATATTCGCCTGGTAGGAGCGCCGCCGGAAAGTGTAGGTAAATTTGGTGGCGATACCGACAACTGGGAATGGCCAAGACACACAGGCGATTTTTCCATTTTTAGGGTATATGCCGCAAAGGATGGTAAACCAGCAGAGTATAGTTTAGACAATACGCCGTTGAAACCAAAGCATTTTTTACCGGTTAGCATTAAAGGATTGAAAAACGGTGATTATGCGATGATTTATGGATATCCCGGCAGTACCAACCGGTATGAAACGAGTTATGGTATTAAACTGAAAACGGATATTGAAAACCCTTCACTGGTAGAGCTGCGGGACATCCGTTTGAAACTGATGATGGAGCAGATGGTAAAAGATCCAGCAGTAAAATTAAAACTGGCCAGCAACTATGCCGGCATAGCCAACTATTGGAAATTCTTTGATGGAGAAACAAAGCAGTTGAAAAAATTTAGCACCTATGCTCAGAAACAAAACTACGAAGCTGAATTTTTGAAATGGGCAAAAGGCAAACCGGAATTTGAAAATATAATGTCTGATTACAGTAAAATGTATGATGCCTGGACGCCCTATAGTAAAATGCGTACTTACCTGTCAGAGGGAATTTTGGGTTCACCCCTTGCAGCATTTGCCTCTTCGCTTGTGGCACTGGAAGCCAATATGGTAAAAGCAGGTGTTTCTTCCGCTGAAATTAAAAGATCGTTGGATGCTGCCAATGCATCCAGAAAATCATTTTTAGAAAGCGTGGATCTGCCAAGCGACGAAAAAATAGTTGCGGCAACGGCCATGCGATTTTACAATGATATAGATAAAAGCCAGCATCCCATTGGTTTTTATGAAGGAATGAAAGCAACCTACGGGCCTTTAAGCGAAGAGGCAACCTTTAAAAAATGGGCCAAAGACTTGTTTAGCCGCACCATTATTCTGGATGATGCAAAATGGACTGCATTTATAGCAAATCCGGATGCAATCGTATTACAGGGAGACCCTGCCTTTGCTTATGCAGGATCATTTCTAAAAAACTACAACTCCAAGTATGCATCCCTTTACACAGCGTTTTCAAGTAAGAATGCAGAGCTGGGCCGCAGTTATTTA
>JBBQQP010000213.1:0-6292 GCA_038215675.1 Chitinophagales bacterium
ATAGCCTGGTCGTCATAGAGCGCTGTTGGTTGTTTTTTGTAAATAACGGCTAGTTGCTGCATAAAAGATTTAGCATCGGCTATCTCCTCCTTTGTTGCAGGTCGTGAGAGCGCTCTTTCGTATATCGATTGAATCTTATGATCGAATGAACTGTTGTTATTAGCCAATAATTTTGTTGCTATAGCGGCTGCCTGCATTGTAACAAAGGGGTCATTTAAAAGAATGAGTGCCTGAGATGGAACATTGGTAACGGTTCTTTTACCAAAGGATGTAAATGGCATGGGTCTGTCAAAAGTAGTCATCATAGGATCTAAAAAATTACGCCTTACTTCCTGGTAAATACTTCTGCGCCCCAAACCATCTATCGGTCCGGATGTACCTGGTTTGCCCCTGCCATTCATAAAATTGGTGAGATACACTTTTACAGGTGGACCATACATCGTGGTGTCTAGTTTTCCGGCAGCAAAAAGCATCGCATCCCGGATAGCTTCCGACTCAATTCTTATGAGCGGATAATGCGATAACCAACCATTCGTTGGGTCACTTTCTTTTGATTCGCCAGTAGCAGGTACGCTTCTTTTAAACGCATTGGTCAACAGTATTGAACGAATCATTTTTTTAATGGAATAATTTTCTTTTTGAAATTTAACTGCGAGATAATCCAACAAATCCGGATGGGTAGGCAGCTTTCCCTGCAAGCCAAAATTATCAACTGTTTCAACGATGCCTTTACCAAAAAGGTGATGCCAAATTCGATTGACCATTACCCGGGCAGTCAATGGATTTGAGGGATCAACAATGGATTGTGCCAGCTGCAAACGCCCGCTTCCGGCAACATTTAAATTATTTTTATTGTCCAATTTTATTGCAGATAGAAATGATCTTGGCACTGGTTTTTCGGACAGACTCTGGTGACTACCTCTTATAAATACCGGACTATTTTTTCCAAATCCATCATAAACCCCATCAAAAAAATTGGTAGAATCGATAAAGGCAGCATTCAACTGGTTGTGCTGATTAAGCAATGTGGCCAGTGCCGGAATAGTTGCGGTGAATGCTTTTTTATGCAGCAAGCCATTCAATGCGTTGATTTCTTCAACAGATGCTTCGGAATTAACCCAATGGTTAATTGCGTCTTTTATATCAACTGGAATTGCCTTTTTTTGAACGGGAGGAACTATCCAGATACTATCAAATGCGATTGCATATTTAGCTTCGATAAAAGCATCCTTGGGCATTTTAAAAACATGTGAATCATATACGCCGGGCAAAATCTCTATGTAGGCTTTTTGCCCTTTCCACGGCGTAACATCTAAGGCGAAATTGGTCCACTTTGTGGTATCTACCCGCTGTTCGATGCCACCATAAATAGGCCATTGAATTAACTGAAAATTATCGATCACAATTCTAATGGAAGCATTTTTCCCCTGGGCACAAACACCAATAAATTTTTTGTCAATAAAGAAATCATTGGATCGAAGCGCACCAAAAATACCCGTTCCAATCATGCGGCTGGAAGCCTTTCCTTCATCCAGCGAAACAATTTTATTTTGCTGGTCGAAGACCGGATTCCCTAAGGTTGTTTTGTTTCCAAAAGCCAATCCATCCGACTTCCATGCGCCCAATTTATTTTCACGAAAGTCGGCCAAAGTGATGGCTAGTTCTTTAATGGGTTTTGCAACACTTGGTTCAATTACAATGGGCCTGTCTTTTCTTACAGTTAGTTCCTCCATCCATTTGCTTGCAATCAATTTTTTTATTGAATCCTTTTGTTGTTGCAGTAGGTTGAAATTTATTTTTTCGGTTGGCAGATTTACAGATACCGGCGAAAACCTGGTGCCTTCTAAAACGCCAAAAAGTGAATAATAATCTTTGGTGCTAATGGGGTCAAATTTATGATCGTGGCAGCGGGCGCAGGAAATGGTAAGGCCTTGAAAAGCTTTACCGGTTACATCAATGATGTTGTCAATTCTATCCGCTTCATCTTTTCTAATATCCACCGGGCTATGGGTACCTTCACTCATGGCATAAAATACGGTTGCCAGATGCGATTCATTACTTCCATTGCCAACATTGATTCTTTGCTCTTTTAATAGATCACCTGCAATTTGTTCTTTTATAAATTGGTTATAAGGAAGGTCTTCGTTATACGCCCTGATAAGATAATCCCTGTATCGCCAGGCACCTGCGATGGTATAATCAAACTCGTGGCCTTTTGTTTCGGCATAACGTACCATATCCATCCAATGCCTTGCCCAGCGCTCCCCATAGCGGTTCGACGCTAAATAATTATCAACTATTTTTTCGTATGCGTTTGGGTCTTTATCGGTAATAAAAGCTTCAATCGCTTCCGGCGTTGGAGGCAAGCCGGTTAATAAATAAGCTACTCTTCTTATCAATGTATTTTTATCTGCTTCCCCGGCGGCCGTCAATCCATTTTCTTCAATTTTTTCGTCAATAAAATAATCAATTCCTTTGCGATCGGCTTCCTTAAAAGATTTGTCATCGGCAAATTTGGGCGGTATAAACGACCAGTGTGGTTTCCAGATAGCGCCTTGTTCAATCCATTTTTCAATGAGGGCAATTTCCCTTTGCGTTAACTTCAAATTGGAAGTTGGTACAGGCATCATTATTTCGGGATCCTTGTGGTTTATTCTAAAAACCATCGAGCTTTTATCTGCATGTCCCGGCTCTATGGCCCGGAGTCCTTCTTTGGAAAGGGCTGTTGCACCTTCATAGGTATCGAGGCGCAAATTCCCTTTTCTGCTACCAGGGTCAGGACCGTGGCAAAGAAAACATTTTTGAACAAGTATTGGGCGGATATCGTAATTAAAATCTACTGTTTGGGGAAGCGCCGGTAAATATTTAGCCGGTGCATTTAAAAAATAAAGGGCCGATAATAATAACAACAATATAGTACCCGCAATCAGGTACTTGTTGGAAACTTTAGCCCGTTCAATTAATCGTTTAATACCCATGAAAATTTAGAATAGATCATAAGTTACAAAAAATATTTGTAGTGCTGTTGATTCAAAAAAAAATCTTTGAGCGTTTACGATTCATAAACGTGATTCTCTGAAAATGAAAAAGCCTGAACTTATAGTTGCCTAACAAAAAATGTACGCAACATTTGATTTTATGCAACCTTCTTTTTTAGTCAGCGCTTCGGCTTTTGGTCGGAGACGGAACAGCGGCTTGCCAGGATAAGTTATTTTTTTAAGGATATACCTACAAGGGAAAAGAGCGAAAGAGTTGAGTGTAACTAAATTACGCTTTGCTTTTATTGAAATCCATTTATTCGATGCTTTCGCAATTGGATTCCATAAAGTTAATACCAGGGTGAATACCCCTTCGGTCTAAAATTAACTACTGCAAAAGCGTGTACGTTGTATTAGTAAACGCAACGATCTTTTATGTTTAGCGCTTCGGCTGTTGGTCAATAAGACACACCAGCGGCGTGCCGGGATAGGTTATTTTTTATAAGGACATACCAGCAAGGGAAAAAACTATCGGCAACTTCCACCACAACTACATTCAATCTTATTTTCAATTTTATTTCCAGTGATATCTTTCTTTGCTTTAAAAAAAAGAAGTTTTAATTTATTCCAATTTTTTTCAGAATAAAAACATCCACCTTCTAATCGGAATATCATATTGTTTTCAGTCAGTACATAGTTCCAATCTTTACTAAATATACTTTCGTCTTGTGAGCTTCCTTCCTAGCAACGTCTCTCACCGAGCCTAAGCAGAGCCGAGGACGTTGCGTGTAACAGGATTGCTGTTTGCATTTATTGCATTCCACTTCTTGCTTCCTATCGCTATCGGATTCTATAAAGTTGGTACCAGAATGAATACTTATTCGGACTAAAATCAACCGCTGCGAAATATACACGTTGTGTTAGTAAACGCAACCATCTTTTTTGGTTAGCACTTCGGCTGTTGCTCGGAGACGCAACAGCGGCTTGCCGGGAAAGGCTATTTTTTTAAGGGCATACCAACAAGGACAAGAGCCTCTCCTTCCTAACATCGTCTCTCAACGAGCTTAAGCTCAGCCGAGGACCTTGCGAATGCCAGTTTTACTATTTGCATTTATTAAAATCTACTTCTTCTATCCGGTCGCTATCGAAGTACTTAAATTTAATAACAAGATGAATAATTCTTCGGCCCCTTCCTAGCAACGTCTCTCATTGAGCCTAAACCCAGCCGAGGAGCTTGCGAATGCCAGTATTACTCTTCGCATTTATTAAAATCTACTTCTTCTCTCCGGTCGCCATCGGTTGCTGCTGTAGTGCAGTTGTAGCTGGAAATAGAAACAAATTAAATAAAATAAATCGCTGTAGTTAATTAAGCTGTCGCTAGATTTTTTCGGGTGTTCATTATCGTTGCATTTTTTTTGAATTGGGGACTCACCGGTACATGTAATTCATATATTCTGTTAAACGCCTCATGGCTTAACTTAAATTTTTTAGAAAGAATGCGAATGGTTTCTTTCGATAAGCCTTTTTTGTAGTTGAGTATATCAGAAACCAGGCCTCCACTAACATTCAACAGTTTAGCCAATTCAACTGCTTTAATTTTATGCTCTTTCATTAAGGTTTTGAGTAGCTCAATGGGATCTGCATCATCAAAAGTATTGTGAGCTGCATCGTACTTTTCAATGAGCAAGTTAAGCAACTCAATTTCATCCTGCACTCCTCTGGTTTTCTTGCCACTGGCAACCAATGCTTCCAATGTATCACAATATTTATTGTATTGTGCATCTGTTTTAATGATTCTATATTGTAAAGTTTCCATTATAATGAATTTAAAAATGCTGGATGTTGTATTGTTCGCTGTTATCACAAAGCTTCGTGTATTCGGCATGTGTGCCTATCCACTTAATATATAAATGAATCCTGGCAATCCCGATATGGTATTTACATATCATTCTGTACTGATTACCGGCTATGTTAAATACCACCCTGTTACTTCCATTTCCTAACAAATCAGCCGAACCATATGTTTCAGTAATGTCACCGGGTTTCGCCCAATCTGCCCGTTTGAGCAAGGCCAGCCAAAGCCTGAAAGAACTTCTACTTCTTGCATTTTGTAACGAAAAATATTCGATTGATTTCCTTTTTATCAGCCTGACTTTCATTTATACTTATGTAAATTTAGCAAAAGTTCACGAAAAGTGAAGTATTTTATTTTTATTATAAACTAAAGATTTCAATGGAATAAAAGTAATGTTTTATATAACTATGGTATTTGTAATGCTCACTGTTGCGTACAAGAAACTAAACAAGATAAAAGAATTTAAGAATGCAAAATGCTCCCAAATTACCTCCCTGCTGATTCTTATATTTTAATCGTATCTATTCCCAGCGATGCCTATCACCGAGCTTAAGCAGTGCCGAGTGCCTTGCGTTTAACAGGATTACTCTTTTGCTTTTATTGAAATACACTTCATCCATCCGATCGCTGTCAAAGTGCTTAGAGATTTTAACTGGATGAATACCGCTTCGGTCTAAAACTAATCACTGTAAAAATATACACGATTTATAAGTAAACGCAAACATCTTTTTTAGTAACCGCTTCGGCTGTTGATCAGAGACACAACAGCGGCGTGCCGGGATAGATTATTTTTTTAACGACATACCTACAAAGGCAAATGATCTTTGCTGTGAAACAAATACTCATGCGCTCCAGATAAATAACCGGACTTTGTATTGGGTAGGTATTTCAAGAACTCAATGAAATGCAGTACTTCAAGGTATGTTACGAAGTTATCAATCTACCTCATTTTGCCCCCATCCCCGCTAGTCAGCGGGGAGGTCTTCCACCAGCTTACATTTTTGCACTATAATTATACATTTATGAAGTAATTTTTTTTTGATCATAATCTACTTAACTCCTTCCAGGCAACGCTCTCCTCGAGTTTAAACCCAGCCGGGGAGGTTATGTGTGCATGTATTATTATTTACATTTATTGAAATCTACTTCTTCTATATGGTCGCTATCGAAATACTTAAAGTAGTAACAAGATGAATAAATATTTGGACTAAAACCAACCGCTGCAAAATGTATACGTTGTGTTAGTAAACGCAATCATCTTTTTTAGTTAGCGCTTCGGCTGTTGGTCGGAGACGCAACAGCGGCTTGCCGGGATAGGTAATCTTCGAAGGGCTTACCTACAAAGGCAAGCTTCCATGAAGCTGGTAAAAGAATGAATAAATATTCTGACTAAAACCAACCGCTGCAAAATTTAAACGTTGTGTTAGTAAACGCAACCATCTTTTTTGGTTAGCGCTTC
>JBBQQP010000214.1:0-6291 GCA_038215675.1 Chitinophagales bacterium
CCCTGCATTTCATAAAATTTTGGTTGCCAGTTTTTATTCACGGATTTATCGGCCAATGCCACCCCATTCCTCGCATATTTTAATGCTTTATTCAAATCCTCTTTAAAAGCAATATCCACCAGTTGACTCAAAGCCGTTAACTTTTTTTCATCCGTCTTTTCAGTGGCGAATTGCTTTTCCAGACTGTCGTAAGGCTGTTTTTGAGCACACAACATTTGTATCGGTATCAGGAGTAGTAAAAATATTTTGCGCATATCGTTTTTCAATGAATGAATAATTGGGTTAATATATCGATTACCGTTTTTGTCATTATTTTTATTTTTCAGGCAATCGGGTGAATGATTCATGCTGCTAAGTGGTGAAACAATCCCTAAAAAGTTTGAATGCACTTCAATAAATTTTCCTTCAAACCTGCGCTCAACGGAATATTTTTTTGAGCTATGATTACATGGCTGTCCGCAACTTCATCCACATGTGTTATACTAATGATATAAGATCTATGGATTCGTACGAAAAGCCGCGAGGGCAATTTGTCCTCAATGGTTTTAAGGGTGATGGATAACAGGAATTCTTTCTGTGCTGTAAAAATTCGGCTATAATTGCGATCAGCCTCAATATACAAAATGTCGGCAATCATTATTTTAACCATTTTTTCTTTGTGGCGCACAAAAATCCGGTCGCTCAAAATAAACGGCTGTTCGTTTCCGCTAATTGTTTCCGGATGAACGCCGGTATCATTTTCTGCCATCCGGCTAATGGTAAGCTCAATGGCACGTTGCAAATCCAATTGCTTAAATGGTTTAGAAATAAAGGCGGCAGGCTTGGTGACTTTTGCCCTGTTGAAAGTAGCTTCATCTGAATTGGCGGTGAGGTAAATGATCGGGATGGCTGCAATTTGCTGAACCTTTAGCGCAGTAGCGATACCATCTAAATTTCCTTTAAGATTGATATCAAGCAGAATAATATCCGGCCTGTTTTCCTGTACATGCAGGATGGCTTCTTCGCCCCGGGGCAACATCCCGGTCACTTCATAACCAAGAGCGGTTAATTGCATCGAAATTTTTGCCCCGATAATCATTTCATCCTCTACTACCAGAATTTTAATCAACGTGTCCATTTATGATGCAGTTTATTGTATTTAAATATGGTAGAAATATAGGTGCCATTATTGGTATCAATCTTTAGTGTATCATCCAGTTGTTGTATCAGTAAATTTACCAATTCCGTTTTAAAACCGGTGCCTTTGGCTGTCTCTGTTTCATAAAGCCGACCTTCCGAAACTTTTTTGCGGGTTGTACTTGCAATTGCTAATAACTGGTAGGCCAATGCATGTGCTTTGCCGAGATTACGGGTATGCCAGTAATAAGCCAAATCATTTCCAATGACGAGTTTCAGCATATCAGGCGATGGTTGGTGAAAACTGCTTTCCAGTATGGTTTGATAAGATGAATCAAATCCATCCGTCGTTGCAAAAACAGCAAGGCAGGGTGCCTTTTGGGTAATGTTTACCAGTTGGCCACTGCCATGGATAGCAATTAAAAGAAAAATAGCAGTAAAAAATTTAATCATTTTTTCTTGTGACAAAGGCGTTTCTGTATTATAATAAATACCAGTTTAGAAATTGAAATAGTTTGTTTAAGTAAGGTGGATGGTTATAAAAAAAAGTTTGCAAATTGCAAGGCACTGAAATAATGGATGTCGTGGTCATGTGTGCGTTCCTGTTGAAACAGACACTGGCTGATTCAATGAAATTTAAGTTCCCAAAATTGTTATTCGTAGCGGATTTAAAACAATTGCTATAACGATCCTTGTTTCAAAAACAAGATCATTTAAAGTCGTTGAAACGGGGAAGATTACCCGTTGGATTTTATAAATGGATATTTGATATGGTGTAATCTAAAGTATTCTTTTGATTAACATCAATAGAAGGGGGGATTATTTAATATTCGTCATCGATGTTTTTTGCATTTTAGATCCAGTTGATTCGTAATCCAGCAGGCATGAAACCGGAGACTAAATATTTTCATTTCGGGTTAAAGCAGGTAAAATAATCACGAACTCTGCACCTTCGCCCTCTTTGTTGATTACTTTTAGTTCGCCGTTGTGCGCCTTCACAATGTCGTAGCTGAGCGATAAACCCAGGCCTGTTCCGTGGCCCGTGGGTTTGGTTGTGAAAAAGGGCTGAAATATTTTATCCAATACCTTTAATGGAATACCATTACCATTGTCTTTCACAATAATTCGAACGCCGCCACCAAATGAAAGCGGAATTACTGCAGTACTAACGGTAACGGTAGGCTCATAACCAGCGCCAAGTGCTTTCTTTTTCTCTGTTACAGCATAAAATGCATTCGTAATTAAATTGAGCAATACTCTGCCTATATCCTGCGGGATAATGTTGATATTGACAATGCGCTCATCAAATTTTGTTACCATAGTTGCGTTAAAGGATTTATCCTTTGCCCGCAATCCGTGATAGGCCAGACGCAAATATTCATCGGCGAGCGCATTGATATCGATCGGTTCTTTTACACTGCTGCTGCTTCTACTGTGCTGCAACATTCCTTTTACAATGGCATCAGCCCGTTTGCCATGGTGTAATATCTTCTGCAGGTTTATTTTTACATCTTCTGCTATTGCAATGGCATCCGTTAAATTGTTGTTTTCCAGTTCTGTTTTCATTTCTTCCAGCAACTCTGTACTAACTTCCGAAAAATTATTTACAAAGTTCAACGGGTTTTGTATTTCATGTGCAATGCCTGCTGTTAACTCACCAAGCGATGCCAGCTTTTCAGATTGAATCAATTGAGTCTGCGTGGCTTTCAGTTCATTTAATGCATGTTCCAATTCAAATTTCTGCCTGGTTAATTCCTGCTTCTGGTTGGTTAGTTCGTACTTCTGGTTCGTTAATTCCTGTGTTCGTTCTGCAACCTGCACTTCTAATTCGGATTTAAGACCCAGGTTTATTTTGTTCAGCCGTTCTTCCTCCAGTCTTTTTACTTTTTCTTTCTCGAGCGCCTTTTTTTGCTGGTTCATAATGATTAACATAGTGATCAACCAGATAATGGCAAATGCTTTGGCAGCTTTAAATGCATTATTCCATTCATCATAGATAGACTTATCGATTAGGTTTAAAAAACTTTCCAAAAAAGAAACAACGATCAGGGGGAAAACTGCAAAAACTGTAGACCGGGCCGAGTGAAAGACTTCCTGTGTGTAAATGGTAACCATTAATCCCAGCAGAATGATATAAGCAAGCCATTTAATGATTACCCTGGAATCGTTGTAGCTGAACTCCATTACCTGTAAAGCAACACAGATGGTCATAACCGCCAATAGTTTTCTATCCCAATCAGGCAAAGTGACAGAGGTGTTTAACGTTTTGCGAAGATGGAGAATAGTGACAAAAGAAATGATCAGGAATATATTCATAGTTATTTTTTTGGATAACAGCATCTTGTAGCACTGTCATCAGCAAATATATTTTAGTTCTACATCCAATCAATGTTGTTTCAGTTGCCCGCAAAAGAAGGTAAAAAGTTGAAATGGAAAATCACTTTTTTCCATACAGCATAATCAATGCGTTTTACTTTTTCAACCATTGGCATGAATAAAGAAATAAATGTAAGAAAAATCAGTCATCTTATAGTGGTGTACATTTATAATTGTTTCGGGGCGCCAAACTCTTGCCGGATATCTGCCGGAGAAAATACTTTTTAAAGCCCGGTTTATTTCATTGACCTGCGCTTGATTCGATTGCTTCCTTTGAAACAGTTGTTAATCAAAGCCCTGCCAACGCTGACAAAACAACTCTTTCTGATAAAAAATATTAGTAGTTGGCAACTTAATAGAAGCGGATAATCATAGGATTTTAAAAGTACTCATTACGGCATGCCAATTTTTGTATATTTGTTTCTACTTTTACCAACACAGCTTAAATTGAACAATGAACTACCATGCATTATTGATAAAGGTTAAAGACCATGTGAATTTATTTTACCTGGAACATGCCTCAACCAGTTATTACTATCATAATCAAAATCACACAAGGGATGTACTGGATTCAGTTCAAAAAATTGCTGACCATTACCAGCTGGATGACCGATCGTTCTTCATCGTTTGTGCGGCAGCCTGTTTTCATGATATTGGGTTTATTTTTTCCAAAGGTGAATTACATGAACAGAAGGGAGCAGAGCTGGCCGCTCCTTATTTACGAAACATTGAAGTGAACGAGGCCGACATAATTGACATACAAGGCTGCATCATGGCTACTAAAATGCCCCAATCACCCACCACGGTTGAAGAAAAGATTATCTGCGATGCTGATTTATTTAATCTGGGCACACTGACTTTTAAAGAAAATAACCGGTTATTAAAAAAGGAAACCGAATCGATTACCAACACAAAAATTGACGGTATTGCATGGCGTAAATCTTCCATCAGTATGTTGGAGAAGCATCAATACCATACAGATTATTGCAGAAATTTGCTGGATAAAACCAAGGCTGATAATTTGGCCAGGATGAAAAGAAAGCAGGAGGAAAAGCTGGCCGAAGTGCAGCTAACCATTGCCATTGCAGATATGCCGGCTGTAGCGCCGGTAGAGGGAGAAACTGCCATTGCTGAAAAAAAATCTACCAAATCTAAAAAGAAGGATCGCCCTAAAAAAGGCATTGAAACCATGTTCCGGATTTCCGCCTCCAAGAATGTTCGGATCAGCGAAATGGCCGATAACAAGGCCAATATAATGATATCCGTTAATTCCATTATCATATCGGTGATCCTGGGGTTGATGGTTCGTAACCTTGAGGAGAACAGTAATCTGATTATTCCTACCATTATTCTGCTGACCGTAAATGTGGCTACCATTATTTATGCCGTGCTGGCAACCCGACCAAAAATTACGGATGGTCTTTTTACACAAGAACAAGTGAAAAACAAATCGGTCAATCTCTTATTCTTTGGAAGTTTCTACAATATGAATTTTAAGGAATATGATGAAGCACTGAATACTATGATGAATGATAGTGAGTTTTTATATGGCAGTCTGTCCCGGGATATGTTTTGGCAGGGTAAGGTACTAGGGCGTAAATACAGACTACTAAGAACTTCTTATTCCATCTTCCTGTATGGGATTGTGGGGGCTGTACTGGCCTTTTCAATAGCGGTTGCATTTTTCTGATCTTCTCTCATACTTCAAATTGCTGGCAAATGAAAAAATATCGTTCTTCTCTTCCAAACGCATTTTTCGGACTTGTTTTTATGGCGTTTATTTTAAACTGCAATACGCCTAAAACCTTTAACAGTCCGGCAGGCTATGATTTTAGCAAGCCCGAAAAATTGATGATGGAAGCTGCCTTAACAGAAATTTCCGGTATTTGCTTTCTAAAAGGGAATGATGAAATGTTGTTTGCGATAGAAGATGAAACCGGAAAACTGTACCAATATCAGTTGGCTGATGGTAAATTAACCAAATCAAAATTTGGTAAGAAAGGCGATTATGAAGATCTGGCCATTATCAACAACCAAACAACGTCGGTATTAAGCAGCGAGGGCTCCATTTTTATGTTTGCTACGTCGGAAACGGGTAAAGAAAAGATTGACAGTGTTCAGGTATATAAAAATATTTTACCTGCCGGTGAATATGAAGGTTTGTTTGCAGCAGACTCAATATTATTTGCGCTATGCAAGGATTGCCCGCAGGATAAACCTTCCAAAGAAGTGTCGGTTTTTGCACTTCAACAATCCACCGGAACTGGCTTAAGTGTAATCAATTCTTTCAAGGTAGGGGTGTCTGAAATACAGGTGGGTGAGGAGAAGATTAAATTACATCCATCGGCGTTTGCCAAAAGCCCTGTTACCAATGACTGGTTTATAATATCATCTACCAACAAGATGTTGCTACAGTTTGATGAACAATGGAAACTAAAAGCGCATTATAATCTCGATCCTTCCTTATTTAGTCAGCCGGAGGGGATGGCATTTAACAGCAAAGGCGATCTGTTTATTTCAAACGAGGGTGGATCAGGCGCTGCCAATATCTTAATATTCAGGTATAATAGAAAATAAAAATGCAGGAGCTACTTATTGACGATGTCCTGTAAAAAACTCAATCTTTTGCCATTCCTTTTATTACTACATTACCCGTTCCTTTTTTATCACAGGGATAACCAAATTCTTTTGCAAGGGCTTGTGGATTATTAATAATTGCATAAAAATCGTCGAGGTAACTGATGGTATTTTTTCTGTATTTTTCATCAATCATTTTACAATGGATGTATAAATTATAGA
>JBBQQP010000215.1:0-6283 GCA_038215675.1 Chitinophagales bacterium
ATGATTGGTATAGTTGCTTCGCTGCGTGTGCCCTACATCTGTATGCACATGAAAGGAACACCCGATACCATGCAAAAAGATATCCATTATGAAAATATAGTAAAAGAAGTATTGGACTATTTTATTTTTAAAATAGCTCAATGTAAAGCTGCTGGAATCCACGACATAATAATGGATCCTGGGTTTGGTTTCGGAAAAACAATTGCACATAACTTTCAACTGTTGAAACAATTGAAAATTTTCAAACTATTGGAAAAGCCAATACTGACTGGGATTTCCCGAAAAAGTACCATCTATAAAACGCTTGGTATTTCTGCAGAAGAGGCATTGAACGGTACCACTGTTCTAAACACCGTTGCCTTGCTGAATGGCGCTTCGATATTAAGAGTACATGATGTAAAGGAAGCAAAAGAAGCTATTGAGTTAATCGGTAGTTTGAATGCTGCGCAGTCCTAAATGGTCGGGCACACTCCGCCTGGGTTAAAAAATTTTTTTAAGCAATTGCATGATTTATATTGTTTTTATAACATCGTTATCTTATGCCTGTATTACCCGGTATAAAATATTTTTCAAACTGCTAAACAATGATCTGTGATAGATTTCATATTGAAAATATTAAAAGCAACGCCTGCGATAAAGTAAACTATCAAATCAGTTGCAAAAAGCTAAAAGCAGTAGAATATAAAAAGGCACTACAATCGTAGTGCCTTTTTTAATTCTTAAAAGTGACTGATATAAAATCGCAAATAGTTAATCAGCAATCACCAACCCTTTTTATTATTTTTTTACTGTTGTATCGGCGTTCATGCTATTCAATGTATCAATAATTGGAGCTTGCGCAGTATCTGACAATGCTTTAATGGCTGCAAGCGAATCTGCTGTAGCTGCAGCTTTCACTGAATCTGCGGCGGCATAAGTTGCTTGTGTAGTATCGTTGCAAGAGACAATAACGGAAGCAATAGCAAATATTGCAAATAATTTTTTCATGTTTAAATTTTTAAAGATTATGAATTTCGATGCAATAGTACTGTCTTTTTATTATAAAAAAAACAATGTAGCCCGGTTAAAACGACTCTAAAAAAAAATATTGCATGGTTAAAAATACCTTGCCTTACTTTTTTCTAAAAAATACCCTTACTGGAACGCCGGTAAGTTTAAACTTAGACCTTAATTGGTTCTCCAGGTAATTCTTATACGGTGTCTTTACATCATCCGGATAATTACAGAAAAATGCAAATGATGGCACTACTACCGGTAATTGTGTAACATATTTAATTTTAACCTGGTTTCCTCTTACAACCGGCGGATGATACGCTTCCACCGCCTTTAACATGATGTCATTTAATTTTGAGGTAGGTATTTTCTGTTTGCGATTGTCATAAACTTCCAAAGCCAATTCCATTGCTTTAAAAATTCTTGTTTTTTCCAGCGCAGAAATAAATATGATTGGCAGATCTGTAAATGGGGCAAAACGCTTTTTTAATTCAATTTCATAATCACGGGCTGTATTGGTTTCTTTGGGCATTACATCCCATTTATTTACCAACACTACAATACCCTTTCCTTTCTTTACTGCCATTGCAAATATCGACAGATCTTGAGCTGCAATGCCCTTTTCTGCATCCAGTAATAACATACAAACATCTGCTTCATCCACCGCTTTAATGGCACGGATCACCGAATAAAATTCAAGATCCTCGTTCACCTTTGCCTTGCGACGAATACCTGCAGTATCAATTAAAACAAATTCTTTATTAAAAAGATTGTAATGCGTGTGAATGGTATCCCTGGTAGTGCCTGCAATATCGCTTACGATTGTACGCTCCTGCCCCGTTAACGCATTCAGCAAAGAAGATTTGCCAACATTAGGCTGTCCGATGATGGCAAACTTTGGTAATTGTTCATCATCCGTTCCTTCTGTTTTATCAATAATCAAATCCGTAATATCATCTAACAAATCGCCGGTTCCTGTTCCGCTGATAGAGGATAAGAAATGGATTTTTTCAAAACCAAGACTATAAAATTCTGATGCTTCCAACAATCTATCGTGATTGTCAACTTTGTTTACAACCAGGAAAACTGGCTTGGAAGTTTTTCGTAATAACTGTGTCATTGATTCATCCAGATCAGTAATGCCCGTTGCAACATCTACCATAAATACAATGGCATCTGCTTCTTC
The DNA here is from genome assembly GCA_038215675.1 of Chitinophagales bacterium. Classification (GTDB taxonomy): domain Bacteria; phylum Bacteroidota; class Bacteroidia; order Chitinophagales; family Chitinophagaceae; genus Ferruginibacter. The sequence continues at coordinate 2,180 of JBBQQP010000215.1, forward strand.
CAAAGCAATTAAAACCTGTTTGCGAATTTCTCTTTCAAATATATCTTCACTTTTGGGAACAAATCCACCGGTATCAACTACGTTGAAAAATTTACCATTCCACTCTGCAACCCCATACTGCCGATCACGAGTAACCCCGCTCACATCATCTACAATGGCTTTCCGTTGCTCCAACATTCTGTTAAAAAAAGTGCTTTTGCCAACATTTGGCCTTCCGACTATTGCTACTGTAAAACTCATCTTGATTGATATTGATAATTGAAAATTAAATGGTAATGTGTTAGACTACCAATTGTACTATTTTATTGATAACGAAATGTTGGTTATTTTTTAATACCCATATTCTTTCAACTGCATTTCGTTGTCTCTCCATTTTGGTCTTACTTTTACAAACAATTCCAGAAAAACTTTACTATCCAGAAACACTTCAATGTCCTTCCTGGCAAGCGTTCCGAGTTGCTTAATCATTTTTCCGCCTTCCCCGAGTATGATCCCTTTTTGTGTTTCCCTTTGCACAATAATATCTGCTCCTATTTTTATTAAGGTTGTTTTTTCTTTAAACTCCTGTACCAACACAGTAGCATGATATGGGATCTCTTCTCCGTACAATAAAAATATCTTTTCCCGAATTAATTCACTTACAAAAAACTTAGTTGGTAAGTCACTGATATCATCTCCTTCATAAAAGGCAGGGCCTTCAGGAAGCAAATTGAGGATAGCAGCTAGTAATTCATTAATCCCTTTTTTCTTTAGCGCAGAGATTACAATTACTTCCTTACAATATTTTTGGGCCTTGAAAAAATCGGTAGATTTCTTAATATCTTCTTCGCTTACGGCATCCACCTTATTCAAAATAACCAGTGCAGGTGCTTTTAAATTTAAAAAAGTAAATATTGCATTGCTCTCTTCGGGGTTCTCACGGGCATCTGTTATTAACAAGGCAACATCTGCATCTTCGAGACTTCCCTTTACGGCCTGCATCATTTTTTCATGCAGTTTGTACTTCGGTTCAATAATGCCGGGTGTATCAGAAAAAACAATTTGATAATTAGGATCGGTTAAAATCGCCTTGATCCGATGGCGGGTTGTTTGTACTTTATGAGATACAATTGCGAGCTTCTCTCCCATCAAGGCATTGAGTAGTGTACTCTTACCCGCATTGGGTTTTCCAAATATATTTACGAATCCAGATTTCATGTATGATGTTGTAAAAAAGCAAGTCTGGGTACGACTTTGACTACCGCATACGCTTATTAAGAATGGAGGAGGTGATCAAATTCATTAGCTAAACTTGCTAAGAATAAAAAAGGCTCCTAAGAGCCTTCTGTTAGTTGCGAAGAGAGGGATCGAACCTCTGACCTTCGGGTTATGAGCCCGACGAGCTACCGCTGCTCTACTTCGCGTTGCAAAACTAATGGTTTTCACCATTGCGGCCAAATATTATATATTCGTTTATCAAAATTATTTTTATGAAATCTTTTTTTTTCATTGTTCCATCCTAATGATCCTATGTATAATGATATTTGCCTGCAACAAAAAAATCAAACAACAAGAGGATAAAATTTATAGCAGGCACCTGCAGGCACATATTAAACTTACCATCTTCAGTACGCCACTGCCAGATGAAAAAAGCGATCTGAATTTATTGCTTTTGAATGATGGACAGGATGCAGAAAAAATGAATGTAAAAAAAATAGTGGACAGCCTGTACAAAGAAAAATTGATTGAGCCCTTAATTATTGTGGCCATTCATGCAAATAACCGTTTGCAGGAATATGGTGTTAGTGGTTTACCCGATTTTAAAAATAACGGAAGCAGGGCAGATAAGTATGCCGCTTTCATCGACAACGAATTATATACCTTTATAAAAAAGAAAGCAGGCGTAAGAAAATTTAAGAGAGTGGCGATAGCAGGCTGCTCACAGGGTGGCTTATCCGCATTTGATATTGCCTGGGATCACGCAGATAAGATAGATAAAGTGGGCGTATTTTCCGGTTCCTTCTGGTGGAGAGATAAAGACATAACAGCTAAAAAATATTCTGATGTAAACAATCGCATAATGCTAAGCAAGATTCGCTCATCAAGAAAAAGACCGAAGTTACAATACTGGTTTTATGCTGGTGCAGCTGAAGAAAATGCAGACAGGGATAAAGATGGATTAATTGATGTAGCAGACGACACTAAAGACTTAATTGAAATCATTAAAAGCAAAAATGTTTGCCCTCCATCTGATATCGTTTACAGAGAATCAGCAAAGGGCAAACACGAATATGCTTATTGGCAAAAAGTTTTTCCTGATTTTTTAATATGGGCTTTTAAGTAGTGTTTAACTGCTAAAAAAAATAGTTAATTCCAAATATGTGTAGCTGAACTTGCAGGCAACAGGTGTTAAATCCGATTGAAAAACTATCCTTTCTTTACAATTGAACTTGCACCGCTGCTACTCATTTTTTTTACTACCGCCTCACCCTTGTAATAAATATCGCTGGCGCCACTTGCTGTGGCATTCAACTCTTTATTGACCGTAATATTGATATCGGATGCACCGGACGCTTTTGCGGTGCAAATATCTGCTACCAATTCATACCCTTTCATATCACTGGCACCACTTGACTGAATGTAAACAGCAGCAGCAAAGCCATTGAGTCTAACGTCGGATGCCCCGCTTAAATCAAGTGAAAGATTATCAACTTTTACTGCACCTTTAAAACTACTGGCGCCATTTAAATCCAATTTAAAAGATGGGAGTTGAATGATTCCTGCAACCTGCACATCACAAGCTCCGGATACAACCAGCTTCTCCAGGCTTTTAAATGACACATATACCTTCAGCTTTTTATTTCCAGAATTCCAGCTTCTTCCTCCCTCAAAAAAAATCCTCAAAGTGTTATTTTCAACAATCGTTTTAATATTTGAGATGTATTCATCTGAGGATGCACTTACAGCTACAGATTCAGTATCATATTGAGAGATGTACAAATCAATTCCCCCAGACACTTTGATATTAGTAAAGCTGCCTGACAGTTTTCTTACTTCCGCATTGGCATCATTCACAAATGTTTTTTGAGCAATAGCGCTGATAACCAAAATGAGTGAACCAACCATTAAAAAATACTTTTTCATACCAATCGTTTTTATATAAATAAAACTATCCCTTTTTTACTACACCACCACTGTTAACATTCATGTCTTTAATTACACCGGTACCTTTGTAACGAATTCCACCGCCACTGTTTGCTTTTACGCTAAGTTCTTTGCTTACATTGATCCTAATGCCACCACCACTAGATGCTTTTGCTTCGCAATAGTCGGTGATCAGATCGTATCCCTTAAAAATTGCGCCACTGCTAGCATCTAGCTTTGCTTTTTCCGCTTTACCAGTCATTTCAATTTCAGCACCGCTGTTTACATCTGCATTCAATTCTTTGATATCTACCTCACCTTTAAAACCCGATCCACTGGTAAATATAAGCTCCATTTCATCTTCTTTTAGCACGTTTTTCATCGTAACCAACGCCCCTGCCGACGCATTTATTTTCCGTAAATTTTTAAATGAAACATATGCCTTCAATTTTCTTTTGTCTCCACCGGTCCAGTTGAGCCCTTTGTTATCATAATAGATTTTTAATACCCCGTTATCGACCTCAGTTATGTAGCGTTCCATGTATTTCGGATCAGCAGCACTCACCGCTATTGATTCTTCATCGCCTTTAGATAAGTACAATGTTATGCCATCTGAAACTGAAATAGCAGAGAAGGTTTCATTTAATGTGCGTCTTACTGCCTCCGGGTCATTTACTACAGATTCGTTTTGAGCAAAAGAAACAAAACCTGAAACAACAAATAGTAATACAAATAATTTTTTCATGATTGTAAGTTTAAAGTAGTACGCTTTTTAAAAAAGGTTTGTTACAAAAAATAAAATTTATTTTTCGAAACTCCCCTACCTTCGCATTACAAAAACGTTCTTATTCATCGTCTGAATTTCCGGGGTGCTTCTTTTAGAGAGGCTGAGATAACACCCGTACAACCTGCTCAGGATAATACCTGCGAAGGGAGAAATGCACATTCCTCCAAACAAACTACTGTTGAGGAAATTGGCAC
>JBBQQP010000216.1:0-6180 GCA_038215675.1 Chitinophagales bacterium
CCATATAATTCTCAGGGCTTAAAAAAAACTGCAAAGCTTGTCATCTCTAAAAAGGAAAAGCAAACTTTGCAGTAATGAAGTTTTATTCAACTTGATTTAACTTGTTAAAACATCGTCTAAAAACTTATACTCATTAATATAGTTGCTTAAGGGTTGCACAGGCAATAATTCTTTCGGTACCAACGGGCTGTTTACCTCTACTTCAATGCCCTTTAGCCAGGCTAACTTAGCATAGCCCAAAGCAGGATGGGATATAAACTCATTAAGCAGGATATGAAGCCTGTTTCTTTGCTTGTGTACTTTTGGCGTTACAAAACCTGCTAAGACAGCTTCTATTTTTGTTTTGTTCCGTTCTGCCATACCCTCAAAAAAATCAATATCCCATTGCATAACAGGGTACTTTTTTAAGGTTTTAGTTTTCATAATGGCCATAGCCCTTTCATACTCTGCCCAATCATCTTTTATCAGGCACTGTAAAACATAGGTTGCAGTAGAAGCTCCTCTATTAATGTTTTTTTCGAAATTACTGTGCTTCAAGTCTGCGTAACCATTAATTAAATTTAGATTATCACTTAATAAAGCATAGCTAAAATGGTTCAAACCCCAATCTAAAATATCTGCATCAAATGTGTCAATTAGATATACATCTAACATTCCACATGTATAAAAATGTTGTTTCGCTAGCTTAATATTCTTTAAGCCAAAAAATGCCTCAAGTGAAAAAGATTCATAGAAATGCCAAATAATACCTGCGCCCCATCTAAGCATCTTTTCTTTTTCCTCAGTGCTATAGCTATCTATATTTGCAAATACTTCCCTCCACTTATTTTGCGTTACAGTATTGTTTTCTATTACAAGATTAAGCCTATCAAACTTATTATCCATTATTCATTTTTTAAGCAATTTAATAAGTTCCTAACTTTAAAACGTTAATATCGCCTGTAGATTTATTAACTACAGTGAGATATTTTTGTATTATGTTAGCATTTGCCGGATTTTGAAGCATATTGCCAATTGCAATTTTATTAGCATCTCCAGTTTGAATTAATTTTTGTGCAACGTGTTGTATCCAGCTGTCACTCATTTGAATGGGTAACCCTGTAGATGTATTACCATCATTTAGCGTTACGCCACCTACGCCATCCCATTGTTTCGCCTCACTAATTACTATTTCTGTTGGGTTACTTATGGTACCCTTTATGTATAATCCATCAATACCATCATCTCCAACAGGGTTATTATTAGGGCCATATTTCGCATCTAAAGGCGGGTTATTAAAACCAGCTTTTTCGGTAAACAATTTGTCTTGTATTTGCTCCGTCTTTGTGCCTGTGTTATCTCCGTTAGCAATGATATCATTTACTTTAGTTTGTAATTCAGTATTTACGCCCGGGTCTATCTTATGTGAGCTTTTATGCAATTTGCCCTTACTGATATTACGGGTATTGGGTAACTCAGGTGTTAAGTTATTTAAAGCTGTGCCATCCATAACATTGGCTGCTTCTGTAATAACAATCTGTTTGTCTGGTACTGTAGCACCATCAAGAATTTCTTCTTCCTTTTTTATTGTAGAAATTATAGTACCGTTAGTTTCTTTTATAACAATCTTTTCAGATGCCAGCACGGCATCAATTTCATTTAATACAATTTTACCTGCGTTTTCAGCCGTAGAAATAATTTCTATTGTCCGGGTTGCCCATGCACCGTATTTCGCAGCAAGCGGTGCCAGTTTTACTACTGCATAGTCACCCGCCATATCTTCTTTCTTAAACTAAAAACTATAACGTCATCTGACCTAAAAAGAGAAAATAAATCTTGCAGAAATGCAGTTTTATTCAACTTGATTTATTCGGTTAAAACCTTTTCCAAAAACTCATACTCATTAACGTAGAAGGTGTAGGCATATAAAAAAATATGCCATCTTCTCAAATTTGAAGTGACATATTTTAAATAAATAATGAGAAAGAAAAAATCTTTGTTTTTAGTTTTTAATTTCACCTAAACCTTTTGTTTCGCTTTCTATCTTCCACCAAGGAAAGGTTTTCCCCTTTTTTGATTTTGGCAAATTGTTTTGAAAAGCGTCATCTGTTTCTTGGTTAAAAAAAATGCTTACAGTTGCTTCATCGTATTCATTTTTTTTGAGAAAAATTTTATTGTATTATTTTCATTGCTTTGATTATACTTAAAAATAAACTGATAAAAATTTAAATTAAATTCTTCTGATAAAAAAAATGTATAATCAATGACATTTTTATTTGAATCCATGAAAAAACACTGCCCTTTATAACCCTTATTTATAAATGGAGGAAACTGGAATTCCATTGAAACAAAATCCCAATTTTTAAATTCATGTTTTTTAAGGAAAATTATTATTTCATTTTTTAATTTTTCCAGACTTTCTTCCATCTATTTTAATTTGTGTGTAAATAATTTGTTTTGACGCTGGCTCCATTTATTCTTGCAGAAACTGTAAATCCTGTTGGTGTATTATTAGCACCATACGCAATATTTATCTCTACATTTGTTACTGTACCACCTCCATTTATTGTATTACTCCACTCTTGCTCCATGTTACGCCAAGAGCCAGGTGCTTGGTTAATGGAGGATTTCATAGGAACGTAATTAATTTGCTCACCTGCCCCATTAAACTGTTTACCTATTAGATGTCCGCCATCATCGCCTGGTAGGCCATCTTTTACTTTTTTACATTTGGTACTTTGTTGGTATCTATTAGGATCATTAGGATTAATTGTTACGTTGTCGCAAGTTACTTTTTTTACTTTACCATCGTCATCAGTTACGTATTTTTTATTTCCAAGTTTGTATGTTTTGTTTGGTTCTAATGGCTTACTTAACTTTTTATTCCATCCATTTGCCTTATTACCAGGGTTTGCAACTATCTCATTATTCACAACCGGATTTACCACATCAACTTCTTTTAAATCATCGACATCTATTATATTATCTAAATTCTGCTCTCCAGATATCGTAATATCATCAGCTACTTTTTCTTGTGTTGAAATTATTAGAGCATCCACATCATCAGCCTCTTTTATTAAAATTTTGTCTAAATCATTTACCACTTTTGCGCCCAACCTTTCAGCATCAGCAATCATTTTTATTGCATCAGCAGCCCTTGCACCATATTTTGCAGCAAGTGGCCCTAACTTTACTACTGCATAGTCACCCGCCGTAAGCACTATTGGTAGTACAATCATGGTTATTTCTCCACCACGATAACAGCAAACATCACCTGTGCTGTCATCCTGAAATTGATGTTGGGGTCACGCTATGAATCATTTTTTTTGAAAGTATCAGATTTGTTACATTTTGTTGCATAGCACCTCCCAAATGATGGCCGATAAAAACATTCCACTCCAATGCAATTGAAACTCATATTTCATTGTCTCAATAAAAAACAAAGTATGAAACTTCATCTTCCAACCCCGGCCTATTTCCTTGCGGCAATTTTATTCTTTTCCTGTACCAAATCGAACGATTTAAGTAAGGCAGAATCAGGCGATTCACTTGGATTGTATTCGGGCAGCAGCAATGCACCGGGTGGCAGCAATAGCGGCGGCACAGCAGGCGTAATAACGGCTGGTGAGTGGAATGACCTTGACAACTGGGATTTTTGGAAAACCTTAATGGGGAGAGATACGATCAAAGACATCCCGGCAACATGGAGTTTGTTTACCAACAATGCAGCGTCCGTTATTTTAAATATTGTCAGAACGCTTCCAAAATAACAGCCTTGTGTTGCGTATTCTTTAGATGCTCTTTAATATTCTTGATAAGATTTCTGCGATACCTTGAGTTTTATCAGAAATTAAGTGGACAAAAGTATCCGAATAAAAATGTTTCATGCAGCGTCAATTAAAGCTTTTTTATAACCCGATTGCCACTGCTTCGATTTTGAAAAAAATGAATTTACTAAAACTGCAATACGGAAATCCAGCAATATTTTTCCGACCCATCCGTGCTGTATAGGTATACCCGCCTTAGTAATGAACAGGTGTGCCAGAAGCTTAATAATTCTTTTGAACCTGAGGGAAGGATTTGCTTTTTTATTTTTTTAGCAAAAAATTTTTTGTCTACAAAAACCAAAAAAAGATGGTAATACACATCAGCAGTTGGTATTTGTTTTCCAAATACCTGTAAATGTTTGTTTTTTTATCTGCTGGTAAAACTCTTTGTCGCCTCAATGTAACCTTTGTTACCGTCTTTCCTTTTTCTTTATAACATCTTTGCAGCCAATAAAAGAGATTAATAATGGATATAGTTGGTTATTTATTAGCAGCAATAGTGGGTGTTTCATTAGGTTTAATCGGCAGTGGCGGGTCTATATTAACTGTACCTATATTGGTTTATGTATTAGGAGTAAACCCAGTGCTGGCAACAGCTTATTCATTGTTTATTGTAGGCTCTACAGCATTAGTTGGTGGTGTGCAAAGTGCCATACAAAAAAAGGTTGATTTTAAGACTGTACTTATTTTTGGTATTCCTTCCATTGCCGCCGTGTATGCTACCCGTATGTGGCTGGTACCGTTAATTCCAACTGAAATGTTTTCGATTGCCGGATTGATGATTACAAAACCAATTGCATTGATGTTGCTTTTTGCGGTAGTAATGATACTGGCATCTATCAGCATGATCAGGAGTGGTAAAAATAAAGAAGCAACTGATGAAAATGCCCCAATGAAATATAATTACCCTGTAATTTTATTAGAAGGTTCGGTTGTTGGGTTACTTACCGGTTTAGTTGGTGCAGGTGGCGGATTTTTAATTATACCTGCCTTGGTGCTTCTGGCGAAAATGCCTATGAAACTGGCTGTTGGCACCTCTTTATTCATTATTGCTGCAAAATCGTTAATTGGTTTTATCGGCGACTTACAGGGTAGTCAAATTATAGATTGGAAACTGCTGGGCAGCTTTACTGCTTTTGCCGTGGTTGGTATTTTTTTAGGTATTTTTCTTTCTAAAAAAATCTCCGGCGATAAATTGAAAAAGGCTTTTGGCTGGTTTGTATTGGTGATGGGCATTTATATCATTATTAAAGAAATATTCTTCCCCACCGTAAGCGGACATTAGTATGAAAATTAATCTAACAGAAAAAAGTTATACAGTTAACTTTCATTTGAAGCTGGGTGAAATCTATCGCAACTATTAGTACAAAGCCAGCAGCACAGTTTGGGATCCAGGAAAAATAGCTTCTGTGCAATGAATGATATAAAGCCCACCTTTCATTTGCTTCATATTTGTAGTACACACGAAAAGAAGAACAAGACTAAATGGTTTGTCATGAGGGCACCTTTTGTATACGAAACAATTTTTACAAAACCTTTTCCAATGTTACCAATGTTACCATCCGGGGCAAAAAAACGTTGCATATTTGTACTGTCAAAGAATTAAAAAAACTAAAAAAAAGATAACTATGTTTTTCCAACACGTTTACGACAAAAGCCTTGCCCAGGCAAGTTATTTCATCGGTTGTCAAAAGGCCGGCGTAGCAGCGGTAATCGACCCCAAGAGGGACGTTGATACCTACATTGAAATTGCAAAGGCAAACAATATGAAAATCACCCATATTTTTGAAACACATATCCATGCTGATTTTCTGGCAGGTTCAAGAGAATTGTCCAAACTTACCGGGGCAAACATGTATTTGTCTGACGAAGGGGGCGAAGGTTGGGAATATGAATTTCCTCATAAGGGGTTAAAAGATGCGGATAAAGTACAGCTAGGTAACCTCACATTTGATGTATTACATACACCTGGGCACACGCCTGAAAGCATTAGCTTTTTGCTAACGGATAATCCGGCTTCCCCAAAACCGGTGATGTTATTTACCGGCGATTTTGTTTTTGTAGGTGATATTGGCCGCCCCGATTTGCTGGAAAAAGCAGCAGGTATAGCAGGCACTGCAGATGCAGGTGCAATACAAATGTATAACTCCATTAATAAATTTGCAGCCCTGCCAGATTACATCCAGGTATGGCCAGGACATGGCGCTGGTAGTGCTTGTGGTAAGGCTTTGGGAGCCGTCCCAAGCACTACAGTAGGTTACGAAAAGATAAGAAACTGGGCTTTGCAATATGAAAATGACAGACCAGGTTTTGTAAAATATTTGCTTGAAGACCAGCCCGAACCACCCAAGTATTTTGCTATGATGAAAAAGCT
>JBBQQP010000217.1:0-6146 GCA_038215675.1 Chitinophagales bacterium
TAATTCGGTTAAACGTTCATCGCTCAACGGATGCTTTTTACTTTCTGCTTCGATTAAATCGCTCAGAATTTTTTTAACCTCACGGGTACTTACCTCTTCACCACTGTCTGTCTGCAAACTTTCACTAAAGAAAAACTTTAAGCGATAGGTACCAAATTCTGTTTGTACAAATTTGCTATTGGCAACACGGCTTACGGTGCTGATATCGAGGTTGGTTTTTTCGGCAATGTCTTTCAGAATCATAGGCCGCATTTCAGTTTCGTCGCCAGTTATGAAAAAATCGTATTGATAATTCATGATGGCTTCCATCGTACTTAACAAAGTATGCTGACGTTGCTTGATGGCATCAATGAACCATTTGGCAGAGTCAATTTTTTGTTTGATAAAAAGCACCGCTTCTTTTTGTCTTTTATCTTTTTTTGAACCACGGTCATAATCTTTCAGCATGTCACGATAGCCTTCGCTGATACGCAGTTCAGGTGCATTTCTGCTGTTGAGTGTTAACTCTAATTTCCCATTGTTGTTGATGATAAAAAAGTCGGGGATCACATAACCTTCGCCCTTGCTGCTTTCGCCGATATGGCCACCCGGTTTAGGATTCAGTTTAATGATCTGGTTAATGATTTCCCTCAGTTGGTCATCTGTGATGTTTAAACCACGTTGTATTTTTTCGTAATGTTTTTTGGTAAACTCATCAAAGTATTTCTCCAATACTTTAATGGCCATGAGCACAGACCCTCCTTCATTGTGCCTTCTTTCCAATTGTATCAACAGGCATTCCTGTAAATTTCGGGCACAAACGCCGGGTGGATCAAATTGTTGAATTTGCAGCACCAGTTCCGAAATCTCTTCTTCGGTCGTTTGTATATTTTGGCGAAAAGCCAGGTCGTCTACGATGGCGCTGATATCCCTTCTTAAATACCCATCATCGTCCAGGTTGCCGATGATCTGTTCCGCCACTTGTTGCCTGTGTTCATCCAAATTTAACTGGCCCACCTGCTCCAGCATGATTTCATTAAAGCCGGTTTCAACCTTGTGTGGTATTACTTTGCTATCATCTTGCTCAGGATAATTTTCATCCCTCATTTTATAGTCGGCAATATCATCATCGCCATCCTGCACATAATCGCTGATGTCGATGTTCTCATATTCATCCGAACTGCCATCCAGATCAAATTCATCTTCCTTGGTTTCAAATTCTTCGGTGGTGTCATTTTCAAATTCTTCCGCCTCCTCTTCTTCACCTGTTTCCAATGCCGGATTTTCTTCCAGTTCTTCTTTAATCCGCTCTTCCAGCAATGCAGTCGGCACCTGCAGCAATTTCATTAACTGAATTTGCTGGGGCGATAATTTTTGTAACTGCCGTTGATATAATCCCTGACTTAAAGCCATATATTTTGATTGATCTCCATGGGAGACGATTGTATTGAAAAATTATTTTAGTACCCTCGATTGTCAATCTTAGTCTGCCGATTAACTTTTAAAGATGTTTTTTCTGGCTTATTTTTCATTTCAGGTGAAGTTAAAAAACCTCCAACATGCAAAATAAGGGCAATCCAAACAAACCATTTACTCTCTAAAGCCGTAAATTTACACACATTCAATTATGTAAAGTGAAAAATAAATGTAAAATTATCTTTTTTTGCATGGTTTTTGTAGCCGCCGACGGATTTTCTCAAGCTCCCGAAAGAAAAGAAAGGAAAATGTTGTTATTACAAAAACCCGTTGTACAGGATTTAAATGGCAAGTGGCTAATTAGCAAGCAACACCAATCTCCAACTGTTAAACAGGTGATTGCCCCTGATTTTTACGTTACCAAACTCGGTTTTTTTTGTAAACAGGAGATTAAATTTGAAAAAGCTACTAAAATACCTTTCCGGTTTAGATTAGGCAGTGTTGAAGAGTGCGACAGGATGGAAGGAAAACACCGGCAAACTGTTCCAATCCGATAAAGCGTTTGGTAAAGAGATGAAGGGCATTCAGGGAAAAGTAATTTCCTGCATATTAATAATTATTTGCAATTACTCCGATGTTTATCTTTTAGCGCTTTGCCAATGCAGTGATGCCTTCTACCAGTAAATCAAGATTTTTTGTGGTGGTGTAAACATTGGGCGTAATTCGTACACCGTTTATATTTTCCCATACGATACCAACCGTATGGATTTTGTATTTGTCAAAAAGAAATGAATCCAGCTCGCCGGGCTTTCTTCCTTCAATCCCAATATTGCCAATGGCGCAACCCCATTTTGGATCAAGCGAAGTGTTTAAAATTACATTCGGCAGTTGCTTTACTTGCTGCATCCAGTAATTTTTTAGATAGTGCAAGCGTTTTTCTTTTCTTTTGATGCCAATCATTTCTTGAAATTCAATTGCTTTGCCAATGGCCTGCTCAATAAAAAAAGGTCGGGTGCCTAAATTTTCAAACTTTCGGATGTCGTCTTTTAACGGGTTGTCATTGGTGGCAAACAAGGGATAAAGGTTCCTGATCTTATTCTTCTTTATAAAGGGTTTCAAGTCGTTCGGAAGCGTTTCGGTTAATGGCAATTTCTTCGGTATTGCAACCCGCTATTTTTGCCAGGTTTACTCTCAATGGCTCACGACCCTGATCAAGTATCCGCCACATATAGTAACCCGGTGCTTCATTACTAAAGTCGTAATACCTTTTCATAGCGTCCTGCACCACTTTGGGTGCGGGCGAAACACCGCCGTTGTTTAAATTGACAATGCCCGGCGAAACTGTAAATGACTGCTGAATGGCATACCAAAAATCTTTTCTGTAGACAGGGCATCTGCAGATACACCTGCTGCGTTGCGTAGTGCCTTGTCAAGGTTGCCTGCCCAGGTGGATTGCGTAACAGACGAAAAAAAAGCAGTCGCCGCTAAGGCCCCTGCTTTTTGTATAAAATTTCTTCGGTTATTTTTGCTCATCTGTATGTGTTGGTAACATCAAATTAAGCAAAACTAATTAATAAGTCACTGCATGTTCTTCCAATACTCGTTTTATCACTGTTACCATTTGGTGGCCTTTTTGCTGAATCTGCTCTTCCGTCCACAATAGGCTGATCAAAGTAGAAACACACCGGCTCATTACGGCATCACTAGCAGAAAAATCTTTGTTGGCCTGCTGAATCACCGCCTTCTTTAAATCGGGATGCAAGTGATTGAGTGTAACTGCATTTTTTAAATGATCCCATTTGCTGATATAATGCCAGTTGTTATCAAACCAATGAAAATGACCAGCCATAATACCCTGGGTACGCATGGCAGCAACAACGTCTTTTGTAATTTCAGGAGTCGGTAGAAACCAACTCAAAAAGGTACAACTGTCGCCCGCTTCATCGGGTACCCGCCTGAAAGAAATTTCAGGGATGGCGGATAGAATATTTCTGAGTGCTTTGTTGTTTTTACGCTGGATAGATAAAAAAGTATCCAGCTTTTTTATTTGAGCAAGTCCAACCGCAGCATGTAATTCGCTGATACGGGAATTGTAACCGATAAACGGATGAAGATCGGCGCCCCGGTCTGAGCCCTTATGATCATGGCCATGATCGCTGTAACCATCGCTGGCGATATAAACATCTTCCCGGTTGCTCATCACTACGCCACCCTCTGCACAAGTAATTGTTTTTACAAAATCAAAACTAAAGGTGCCGGCATCACCAATAGTGCCTAGCTTTTTACCTTTGTATGTGCCACCAATACTTTGACAGGCATCTTCAATCAATACCAAATTATGTTCTTTACAAATTGCGAGCAGTTCATCCATATCGGCCATACTACCACACATGTGAACCGGCATAATGCACTTTGTTTGTGGGGTAACTGCATCCCTTACGGCAGCCGGGTTCAATGTCATAGTATCATCTACATCAACCAAAACAGGTATAGCACCTACACTTATTACCGCTTCAAAACTCGCTACAAAAGTGAACGAAGGAATGATCACTTCGTCTCCATAGCCTACATTGAGTGCACTCAATGCGGCGGTTAATGCAGCCGTACCACTGCTAACTAAATGAGCGTGATTGCAACCAAATGTTTCGCAAACGGCCACCTCCAGCTCCTTCGCTTTCCAGATACCCTTGCGGGCTCCATCGAAACCATAGCGCATCAGGATGCCGGTTTCCAGTACATCATTTACTTCTTTTCGTTCTTCATCTCCAAATAATTCAAAACCAGGCATGACTAAAATATTTATGGGTGAAATAATTGTGACAGCAAAGGTAGAGAAATCGGTATTTAAAACGATTCAAAACCTGTGTCGTAAAATGGTGACTATATTCAATTGGTCGCAACAGACTAGTGTTTTTTTAAACTGGTGCATGTTGTTTATTCTAACGCCAGTTCAATCACCGGATCCCAAAAAAGAGTTTTAAAATCTACAATCACATCGTCTTTTACCACAATTTTTTCTTTTAAAAGCAGCTCTTCCATTAAGGTGGGCGTAGCGAAATGTGCTTTGCCCGAAAGCATTCCATTTCTGTTTACCACCCGGTGTGCCGGCACTTTTGGCCTTACTGCATGTGCGGTATTCATGGCCCAGCCTACCATACGGGCCGAAAGTTTGGTACCGAGGTAGTTGGCGATGGCTCCATAGGAAGTAACCCTTCCTGTTGGTATTTGTCGCACTACATCAAACACATCTGCAAAAAAAGAATATTCGGCTGGCTTTTTCTTTTCCATTTATCTATACGTCTTTTCCATTATGGGCTGTTAACAGCAATTCGCTGCGTTTTGGCTCGGGCACATTTTCATAATGGTAAGGACAATGCTTACAGCCATTGCCACAGCAACTGCCTTTATCAAGATGGTATTTTTCTGTAAGCACCACATATCCATCCTCGTTGTAATAATAATCTACCTGTTCCTCTAGCTTCTGCATACTTGTATTAATGGTACCTGATGTTAAGTTAATTGTAACTGTTAATTGTATCTGTGAATAGTATATGGTGAATATTTCAGCATTGACTATTGACCACTACAAATAAATGCGTCATTGTATTATTAACAATGCGCTGGTTTTAATCTTTTTCAGTTTCCTTCAGCAGTTTGTAAAGCTCCCCATCCAAATCAGGAATAAGGGCGGGTAACTGAAATTTAAGATAATAGATTTTATTGCTTCCCGCAATATCCAATGCTTCGTAATGTGTTTTTATTTGAAGTAATTCGCTGGGATTACTTGCGTATACATCAATGCAATCCTCAACAAGTGCCAACTTATAAAGTTCAATTACCTTTTTGGTGAAATGGTATAATTTGGGCGAATCAGTCTTTAAGTGCAGGTAACCATCGGCCTTTAGCAGTTGCTGATATAGTCTTAAAAACCGTGGATGCGTCAGTCTTTTTTTTGCCCTGGAGGTTCTCAGTTGGGGGTCTGGGAAGGTGATCCATATTTCACTTACTTCTTCCTTGTTAAAATAATCAGGCAGCAGCGCAATTTGTGTACGCAGAAATGCAGCATTATTTAATTGCTCCTTGAGGCATTTTTTTGCTCCAATATAAATCCGGTTGCCTTTAATATCTACCCCAATAAAATTCTTTTCAGGAATCAACCGGGATAATCCCACCGTGTATTCACCCCTTCCGCAGGCAAGCTCCAGCACAAGCGGTTGTTCATTCTTAAAAAATGAATTCCAGTTGCCTTTCATATCAACCGGATATTCCAACACGTTGGAAAAAGTTTTTATATCTGCAAAACGCTGTAGTTTTTTTTGTGCCATTGGGCGGCAAATATAATTATAGAAAGTAAAAACGTGGGATGTTTTGTGCTGGTGTTGATTTTTGGAATATCCTGGCAGCAGAGTTTAATAAAAATAATTTGTTTGAAGCGATAGTCAAATTGAAGTAGGGGTTCAAATATTTTAAAGAATCTTTGCTATTGTTGGAGTGCAGTTAAAAAAATCAGCTATGCAGGCATTCTGGTCGGTGGGTACGTAAAGGTGGGAAACTTTTAAATATAAATTTAACTCAAGTCATTTTTATCAATTCCAGCTTGTTTAATCACAGCAAAGAAAGTACCTTTTTCATATCCTTTCCACCGTGTACAGGCACAATAACGGTTTTATTGGTAACTGGGTTGTAATACAATTGGTGCGAACCCTTAGAATGCTTAAAAATAAAACCTTTTTTTCTAAAAATTTAACGAG
>JBBQQP010000218.1:0-6133 GCA_038215675.1 Chitinophagales bacterium
TGGCTGGTGATAATCATTTATTTTCCTTAATTAGGAAGTTGGGTGGAGGGTACTTTTAAAATACCAATTACTTTTTTTATATTATATTCTTTAAAATCCTGCTGAGCTTCCATACCAATGCCATCAATGATCTGGGTTTTGGTGCGTATCCGAACCGGCTTGTCGGTATAAAATTCAGTGCCGGTTCTTTTCATGTCCCAGAATAGTTCGTCGCAATACAAGGTGTCACCTTTTATATTAATCACTCTTACACTATCTCTCAAAAACACTTTACTCTGGGTTTCTTTGTATTGAGCGTATCGGGCGTCCAGCTTGCTTTCTATGCTATCATTATCTCCATAAAAATCCACATGAATGGTTTTGGGAAACTCCACATAAGGCACCGTATCCTGCACCCGGTACATCAACGGGCTTGTTAGCAAAGCTTTAAGCTTGCCATTGGTTGAGTAATGGATGTTCACCTTTATTGCCTCCTCCACACCTGTTTTCTTTGCGCCCAATTCCTTTATCACATTCAAGTCATTCTCACAGCTACATAAAAAAATGCAGCCTATGATAAAGGCTGCATAATATTTTATTGCTGATAAATAAATGTGCATTTTAAAGTGGTTTACGTTATTGATATTTTTGTCTGCCAAACCAAAGATCACTCAACGAAAAACCGACGCTGATCCGCAACGTGCTTTCCCGGAGATTAGATTTTTTATCACCACGGGTCCCAAATTCAATGGCCGTATTTAACATCGAAGTTTGGGTTTCGTAGTAGCTCTTTCTCAACTTCAAGGGGAAACCAGCTCCAAATGAAAACCCAAATTCTGGTAAACTACTATTTACATTGATATAATCTGGCCCGTAATAAAAGCCGAAACGGTACTTTACAAAATTGAAATACTTGCCATAAGGCGTATTGTCTTTCAACGGATAATATTCGGTACCCACTCGAATTTTCCAACTGTTTTGCACCAGGTCCTGCTGCCCAAAAAACCGGTAATCCTGCCATTTGGTGGTTTCAAAATCTGCTCCAAATAACCAGTTTAAGGTTTGATAACTAACGCCGGCACCAACTGTGGCCGGGTAAATAACGGTTCCCTTTTGTCCAATTGTAAATACACTGTCAATCCTTATTTTGTTACCGGAAGCATCATATTGAACTGTTTCCACCGTCTTGTCGCTGGAAGCAGTCATGGATTGTTTCAAATTTCCATAGGCGCCAAAGCGAAGAATACTGACATTTTTATTTTTCTTATTCTTAATTCTAAAATCATATTGAATACCACCATTTAGAAATAATCCACCGAAATTTGATCTATTCTGGGTGTTTGATTGTGCGTATTGAACGGTGTCGTTTATAAACGAAAGCTGGGTACTATAATCTTTATTACCAAACATATAACCGCCATTTACGCCAATATTAAAATGTTTGATGCTAACTGCTGTGCCTAAATAAGCCTGGCTTAATCCACCGCTGCCTTCATAAATCGTTCCGATACTGTCTACCCCGCGGGATAATTTGGTTATTTTGTAATTTATTTTAGAAACAGGCCTTAGTCCAATGTTCATTCCCCAAAAGATATCTTTCTTATTCGCCTTTTTCATTTTTATTGGAAACCCCAATTGCAGGTAAGAAATTACCGCATTGGTTGCTGAAAATCTTGCCGGTGGATTAATGCTTTTTAAAGTACGGCTATCGGCTTCTACACCAATATCAAAAATGGTACTTCTTAAATTAGCATAACTGGCCGGATTAATAAAATTGATGCTTTGATAATCGGAGTAACCTGCTGCAATACCTCCCATACCCCGGGAAACAATATTTGATTTAGGGACGATATCACCCAGCCCGTATCGGGAATAAGGAGAATTTTCCTGGGAGTAAACCGCATGCTGCAAGCCACAAGCTATAATGAGTACGGGTAAGATTTTAGTGATTGTTAGTTTCGCTGAGTGCATACAGTCCTTTGAATAAAAAATTTAAGTCAGCAAATATCTTGTTTTTAAGTTGACGGGCAAAATAGCCTGCATCGCCCCCGGTTAAAACCACGTTAAAGTTGCGGTACTTTTTGGCGTAAAACTCAATGTAGCCGCTGATTTCATAGGTTATGCCGGCTATTACACCACTTTGTAAATTTGTTTTGGTATCATAGCCAATAATCGGAAAATTCCAGTCCTTTTGCACCAATGGCAATAAAGCGGTGTGCTCATTCATGGCTTTAAACCGCATTTCCATACCTGGCGAAATACTTCCTCCCAGGAATTCGTGGTTTTGGTTGATGAAATTATAGGTGATGCAACTACCCAAACCAATCACTAAATTATTTTTCCGGGGAAAATAACGTACGGCTGCTGCCATCAGGGCCAGGCGATCGGCACCAATGGTTTCAGGTTTGCCAACCGGTGTGGTAAAATTTATTTCTGTAAGATGGGAAAGCTTGTGAAAACTGGTGTGTGCTGCTAAAATCTGCTCTATTGCCGGATTGTGATCTATTACAGATGACAGGATTGATTTGTGTGGTTGATGAGTTGCAATAAAGTTTTCAATCGTTGCGCTCTCGTCATCAGGTAGCACCAGCTCTTCCCTGAAGACTTCATTTTCAAATATGGCTGCTTTTAAACGGGTATTGCCAAAATCCAGGCAGAGAGTTTTTATCATTTGAAGCAGTTTGGTTGGTGGATGTAGGTTTGTTTAGTGCTTGAAAATAATTACTGAAGACTACAGAATAATTTCCCGAATTATATTGATCTGCTTTTCTCTGCAATCGTTTAAGAAGCACGGTTCTGAAACTAAAAAATTAGAACCCGTTAGATCACTGTTCAGCTTTTAGTTTCTTACTAAAGATTAAAGCCACTCAAATTTTTAAAATGCCCGTTCAATTGTATTCGCTCTTTCAATGTTTCCATTTCGGTTACTACTGGCAACACTTTCAGTAAATGTTGCCTTAAGTATTCTTGCCTGTGTGCTTCGTGCGTTAGCTGTAATAATTCATAACTTTCAGCCAGCGACAAACCTGCGTGATGCGCAACATCATAACTGATCAAATCATCATCCGCTTTCCTGAATGATTTATTCACTTTCAACATGCCGTGAAGCTGGCGTATGGAAGCTATTACCTTTAACATCGTAGCAGGTTTGCCATCTTCAATATTTTCCGGATAATTTACAATGGCGCCGCTGTAAAGTTTATCCGGAACCTCCTTCATCAATTCCAACACCCGAAATACCTTAATACCCCTCGTTTTAATATCCATCTCACCGTTTTCATATATTTCTATTATTTCCACCAGTTCCATCAGGGTACCCGTCTCATTTACCTTTTCATTCACGACCGATGGAATACCAAATGGCTTTTTAGAATGATTGGTGTCTAAAATCAACTGCTTGTATCGGGGTTCAAATATGTGCAGATTCAACTCTTCGCCGGGGTACACCACAATTGCCAGTGGGAAAATGGGAATAAAATTGGTCATTTTTAATACAAATTTTATCGAAGGTAATAATCAAAACTGAAAGAAAACAACAGCACCTCTTTTGGTTCAAGCTACTGCTGATGATTAAAATTAAACAACTACTTTAAGTGCATGTTACCTTGTTGACCGCAGCATCCATTCCCTGTTGACTAGCCCGGCATTTTTTTTGGAATTTAGTTTATTTACAATCAATTTTGTTCGATGTGGCAACAATACCTGCACCAGATTGAGCAAGGCGATGTAAAAGCGCTGGCCCGTTGTATTTCTTTGATAGAAAATGAGGTGTCAGGTTATGAGCAACTACTGCAACTATTACCACCTTCCAACAAACCTATTATCGGCATTACCGGTCCGCCAGGTGCCGGCAAAAGCACGCTGACAGATGCCTTGATTGGCACTTTGATTGATGACAATAAAAAAGTGGGTATCCTTTGTATTGACCCATCCTCGCCCTTTAATTTGGGCGCTTTGCTGGGCGACCGGATCAGGATGAGTGACTGGTACAATAATCCGAATGTTTTTATCCGCTCATTGGCTACACGGGGTTCGTTGGGTGGATTGCATCCAAAAATTATTGAGATCAGCGACCTGATGAAAGCCGCCCAATTTGATTTTATCATCATCGAAACCGTGGGGGTTGGACAGAGCGAAATTGAAATTGCCGGGTTAGCAGATGTTACCATTGTAGTGGTAGTACCTGAGGCGGGTGATGAAGTACAAACCATGAAGGCTGGCCTGATGGAAATTGCCGACATATTTGTAGTAAACAAATCAGACCGGCCTGATGCGGATTTGTTTGTGAGAAATTTAAGGTTGATGCTGGCACCTGCCTTTCATAAAAAAGACATTCCATTACCGGTCATCAAAACCATTGCCTCGCAAAAACAAGGTGTTAAAGAATTATACGATGCAATCATTGCCCACATCAATCTGCACCTGTTCAATGAAAAAAAATACTGGTTGCTGGCAGAAAAAACCTTCTTCCTCATCCAGCAAAAAAGAATGAAACATATCAGTAAAAAGGAAATCAAAAAACTGATTGAAGATGCCGGCACAGATTTTAATTTGTACCAGTTTATACAGGATTATTGATTTCTCAAATAGCAGGTGGTTGTTTTATTCAATATTTTTCTAGGTGAATTTAAAGTTATGCGAAGAAAAAATAATTCAACCGGAGCATTCTGTTTGTGCGCCCGAATTTTTACTGTGTAGGAAAAACTAATTTAATTTACCAAATCATATTAACAGTGATGATGTATAAAACTTGCAACACAGTTTTCCCTATTTTTACCAATACAAAAATTTTATACATTTCAGTTTGTCCAATACTCGCAAAAACTTTTATACAGGTGTGTCACTGGCGGTGATCACCACCATCATCTGGTCGGGTAATTATGTAATTGCACGGGGTATTTCAAACGAAGTGCCACCGGTAAGTCTTGCATTTTACCGATGGGCATTGGCTTCTTTGTGCCTTGCTCCCATTGCCTTTAAAAAATTCGACCAGGAGAAATATATAATTCTCCAACACAAGCAATATTTTTTATGGACTGCACTTACCGGAGTAAGCATTTTTAATACCTTTATTTACCTGGCCGGTCATTACTCTTCAGCAATCAACCTTGCACTCATCGCCACTACATCGGCCCCGGTTTTTGTAACCGTGATGGCCGCCATTTATTTAAAGGAGAAAGTAAGTCGGCTGCGATTGATCGGGATGATCATTTGCATCCTTGGCATTTTATTTTTACTGAGTGGCGGAAGCCTCCAAAGGTTGGCTCATTTCAGTTTTGGTAAGGGCGATATCCTGATTCTTATCAGCGCCTTTACTTTTGCCATCTACAATATCCTGGTAAGAAAAAAGCCCGCAGGCATTTCGCCGTTGGTATTTCTTTTCACCATTTTTACCGTGGGTACTTTGTGTCTTTTACCATTTTATATTTTTGAAACAGCACACCAGCCACCGGTAAAATGGACTGCAAATATCCTGCTTATCATTTTATATCTTGGTATCGGCAACTCTATCATTGCCTTTTTTTGCTGGAATGCTTCCATACAAAAACTTGGTGCGGCTGGTACCGCTTTGTTTGGTAACCTCATTCCGATATTCAGCACCATTGAAGCCGTACTATTTCTGCACGAATCATTTTTGACCATTCACTTAATAAGTGGTGTATTGGTGATAAGCGGTTTGATAATTACCAATATCACACCTGCCGTTCGTAGAGGGAGATAATTGATAGCTCCGGTTGAATGAACTAAAGAAAATCAGCCTGTGTTTTACCAATAATTTGTCCATTTAATAAAAGACCAACCAGGCTTGCCATCGAAAAAAAGATATTGCTTTACTGCCTGAAATTATTCTGATAAAGATGCTCCGCTCGTACAGGCTGGTTTGACAGGCCCTGTGGGAATTGTAGCTGAAGCGTAAAAGCAATTTTAATTTTTCATTTAAGCTGTTGTCACAATCATTATTTACAGGATTGCCTTTTTATTGTAAAGGTTTATTAAAGGCGCAGGAATGAGGAACAGCCCCTGTGGGTTATGCTACCTCATTTTCTCAATATTCCATAACAATAAACAGCACGTTGAGAACAAAACAAGTTTGTTCGTGCTATCGATAATTATTAGCCGGGTATTTTATGGATAGTCAGGTAAATATTGTCTT
>JBBQQP010000219.1:0-6125 GCA_038215675.1 Chitinophagales bacterium
GGATGACAAGATTTTTACCGATAAATTATTAAATCGTTTGATTGTTTTTGCACAGAACACGCCGCGGCGTGTTCCTACCGGAAAATACAAAAAAAATGCAATATGCCTTACAAACAACATAACCAATACCGTTTACCAGGTTATGATTATTCGGCGGTGGGCGACTATTTTATTACCATTTGCACCAAAAAAAGGTTGCATCATTTCGGGAAAATTCATAAAATCAATAATGAAAAAAGATGGAATTGTCTGCCATAGGTCTCTTTGTACATGAATCTATTTTATCCATCCCCCATGATTACGAAAGGGTCTCATTGGGCGAAACAGTTGCGATGCCCAATCTTATCCATTTGATCTTTACCCTTCCTCAAAATGAAACCGATCACAACTATACTCAATCACCCTCTCAACAATTGATGCCAATGCATAAAGGGTTGCGTCCCTTAATACCCGGTTCAGATTCATCTATCATTAATCACTTTAAAGGAAAGGTTACAAAATGGTGCAAGGCGAATCAGCACGATTATTTTCAATGGCAATTAAGATTTCATCATTTCATCCGGAATTCGAAATCCTATAGTAACATTAGCAACTACATCGCCAACAACATTTATAACTGGGACAACGATGAAAACAATAGAGATGGCAATAATTTTAGGAAGGGCATCAGAACATGAAGAAAATCAATTTAAATTTGAATTGAATTGAATTTGAATCCGTAGGAACACGTTGCGCCGTGTTCTAAAATCGCATACCATTGCGAATAACAAAAACCACGAAAATATTTGTCCCTTTAAACCAATTCAATTCGAGGTTGAACACGCCGCGGCGTGCTGCTACAAAAAACTGGATTCGTATTGAAACAAATCCAATTTTACGGCCAACACGTTGCAGGGTGTTAAAAAAAAACCGGATTCGTATTGAAACGAATCCGGTTTTTTGTATTCCTGTATGTAGAAACCAGCCCTTCTTAAATAAAATCTACGAGGTCCTGGTTCAGTTTGCTTTTTTCGGTAAACCACAATCCGTGTGGCGCCCCTTCGTACACTTTTAGAATGGCTCCTTGAATCAATTTTGAAGTTACCTCACCTGTGGCTTTAATTGGAACTATTTTATCTGCATCTCCCTGAATGATGAGAGTGGGGACATTTATTTTTAGAACATCCAGCCGAAAGTCGGTGGAGGCAAAAGACTTTGCACATTCAATCGTTGCAATCGGCGATGCATCCATTGCCTTATTGGAGGAGTTGGTCAGGTAAGCACTTGTAACAGGGTTATTGACCAGGCTTACGCCATAAAAGTCTTTATTAAAGCCTTCCAGAAATGTTGGGCGATCTGCGGTCATGGCTTCCAGCATATCATCAAATGCCTGCTGCGGAACCCCATCCGGGTTATCCGTAGTTTGAAGCATATAAGGAACTACGGCGCTTATCAGCACTACTTTTGCAATTCTTGCGCCGCCATACAACGAAAAATATTTAGCAATTTCTCCACCACCCATGGAGAAGCCAACCAGGGTTACGTTGTGTAGATCCAATGCATCCAACAGTGCTTTCAAATCACCCGCCAACGAATTGTAATCATAGCCTGTAAATGGGCGATCAGATTTACCAAACCCACGTCTGTCGTACACAATGCAACGCAATCCTTGTTGTGGCAATTGTGTTAACTGGTATTCCCACATCGAACCACTCAATGGCCAGCCGTGAATAAAAACAACTGGCTTTCCTTTACCTAAATCTTCGTAGTAAATATTGACCGGATCACTACCAGACTGGTCTGAATGAATAAATGGCATAATTAAAATTTAGAATTTAGAAAAGTACAATACCTGTTGAATCAATTTATTTTTAAATTGAAATTACCTCCAATAAAAAAAAATTCGCACCAAAAAAATCATCACCAACTATTAAAAACCAAACATCTTTTTTCGTCCGTCGTGCATTGTAAAGATCAATACTTCCTACACTAAAACTGTTATATAACTTTTAAAAGAAGTTGCAATATTCATAGTTTTCTGTAACTCCCGCAACATCAAATCACTTTTCTTTTAAAAAGCCTATTGTGATGCTGGACAGGTTCATTTTATAGAAATAGGGTTTTTATTTTGCTCCAATATTCACTACAAGAGGTGCACCCTTATTTGATGTAATACTTCAGCAGGTTGATTTCATCAGTCGAAACACAGGGCACTTCGAAACTACTGTAATGCTTGTTTTCTCCCCGTTCATTTACCAGTCAAAAACTTAACCACCACCCGCCTGTTTTGCATATTGGCATTATTGCTATTGCCCTTCACTGCAGGCTCAAGATAAGATACAGCCGTAGTATTTATTTTTTCACCAGACACTCCCCTGGAAATCAGGTACGTGCTTATATTCTGCGCCCGCTTTAACGACAATGCCCGGTTAATTTCAGGTGATCCGGTTTTATCGGAATGCCCTGAAACTGACACCTGCAATAGATTTTCTTTTATTAAGATGTCTGCAATAAAATCAAGTCGCTTAAAATATACCTGCTGAACAGCTGATTTACCGAGCCCGAAAAGTACCACAGTTTCCGGCATGGCTGTATAATCAAATACCGCTTGCTTCACAATAGTATCACGCAATATCCTTTGCGGAGCAGGAGCCTGTTTTGCGGAACCCCTTTCAACAACTGGTTTGTCTACTAACAATCTGACAGTATCAGTATCGCTTATACGAACAGTATCCAACTGCTTTATGGTATCCCTGATATAAATGGTATCTCTTCGGCCGGCTGTAGCATTTACATATGAATCATTTTTTGCGCCGGGTATCACTATCGGTACCAGGTTATTGTTGCCACGGTAATTGCGGTTGTTATCAGCATTACTTGCTTGTAGCCGGGCAATATCTCTCCTGATTCTACCGGATTCATTTTTATATTCATTCAAAAGCCGCTCCTGGTCTAATGCGTTTTGCAGGCTGTATCTATCGGCTACGGGGGTTGTAACAATCTGCAGTTTTACCTCTTTTTGTTGATCATTCAAAACGGGCACAGACCTGGTTTTAGCAGTTGCCTGTTCATTGGCAGGTGCCTTTATCTTACTACTTTTAGAGCCTTTTCTATTTATGATAGCGTTGTTTCCCGCCAACGAATCCATTTGCCCTAGCAACGTCATACTGTCGGAGGTGTTGGCGCTACCACGTTGTAGTTTTGCTGCTTTTTGCTGATTATTCAATATAACCCCATTACTCGCTTTAGCAGTTCCAGGGTCATTTGTAGCTGTGCTTATATTAGTGCTGTCAAAACTTTTTTTTTTAACGCTCGCTTTGCTTGCTGCAAAGGAATCCTTTCGCATTGCTAATGCCATACTATCTGCAACTGGATTTACAAATTTCCCTGGCGCAAGCCTATTTGCGCTCTGCTGGATGACCGCATTATTGCTATCGATAATGATGAATGATTGGCTTTTCTTTTTAAAAATACCTACACCGGAACTATCTTTAACATTTCCACTATCCATCTGAATCCGCAGTAGTTGCATTTCAAGAATGAGGCTATCCAATTGTTGCTTTTTGTAATTGATACTATCGGTAATTAGTTTTTTATTCTGATTGAATGCTTCCTTATTCATTTGCAATTGTATACTATCTTTTTGCTTATTAAGCTGTTCATAATATTGCACCAACAATGCCTGGTTACTAATACTATCCGATTTAATAACCGACGTTACCGGGGAATTTCCATAATAATAATTATTTACAATAATGATATTGCCTTTCGAATTAGGATGGTCATATACTTTGCCTTTATTGTAATCAATCAACAGCCGGCTGGTATCATTTCTTTGTATCAACAGAGTATCTCTTATGGTATTGATAACGTTGGTTGTTACCGGAATTCTGCTATCCTCCTTCTTTGAAAAAACCCTGTCGAGATAGGTTGAGCTTTTATTGGGTTTACCATGTGTGATACCAATTTTTAGACCTACATGCACATCCGCTGCTTTTAAATTTTCGTTGAATAGCATTGTGCCCAGGTTACTGCTGCCAATAAATAAAGGCCCCAACCGTACCGTGGCTCCCAATAGATTGCCCTGGTAGTTCGTAAGGGAATTTTTATCGGCAATGGTATAAGGAATATATATGCCAATATGCCTGCTTTCCCACCGTGGCGTTATGGTATAAAAACCATAACTATTAAAACGTTCTCCGGCATCTTTACCAATTTTTACCGGGCGATAAGCCATTGCATTGAGGTAAAACCCTTTTACAAAGCGAAGGTCAAATTGCACACTCAATGCTGCCGGCAAATAAGTATTGTAAAACCTTGAACCCGGTATAGCAAGCACTCTATTGCCAAGAGCTGTATCAAAATCACGTATTGTGTTGTAATTGGCTGATGCAATATTCCAGTTGGTAATATTGGCACTAAAAGAATTTACATTATCGGGCTTTTGAAATCTAAACATCCCCACATCCACGAGCGAAACACCGAGTTTAAAAATATACTTATTTACATCTCTTCTATCTGCCAGGTACGATTTTTCATCGTCGTTTCGTATGTATTTAAATTTTTGGAAATTGCCCCTGTATTCATACACCAACCCTGCATCAACACCTAAAGCATTGGCATCCGGCGAAAAGTTTTTATCAAACACCATATCAAAGTCAGCGTTTTTATTGTGATTATAATCAAACCGGTTGGTATTAAAATTCATAGAGCTGTCGTTATTTACACCAAAGCGAATATCATTACTAGCCATGCTGATGGAAGCAACCCCGGCAAGGTATTTACCAGTAACAGCCGCTTTAAAAAAATGCTTATCGGAGGCGTACAAAACACGTCCATAGGTGAAGCCAACTTCGGCCCAGTTCAATGCCTTTATGTTAATACCGGATGCATCAATGGTATTGTTATTAAGTGCAGGTGAATAAAAACCGTTGTAGGCCATTTTTGCCAATTCCTGTGTAATACCTCTTCCCTGTATCATCGATCTTGACTGAATATTAAGGGCGATGGCTGATTTTTTTCCTGTTGTAGCCATGAAACTAAGCGGCACCTGGGTTCTGTTATTTATATTTAGAAACACCCGCTCTCCTGCCGGTAAACTAGCTTCTGATAAATACCTTTTTTTAAAAGTCTGGTAGTCGTTAAAATTATTTTTATTGAATTTTAAGATCGCATCCCTGTTTACCAAAAAATAATTATTACTATAATTAAAACTTGCGGAAAAAAGATTAATGTCAAATTTGTGCCTGCTATCCACTATGCTGGCTGGCTGTAGCATCACGCCAGACACCCCGGAAAAATTACCTGTACTAATACCCAGAAAATCCTGTGAAAAGGACGTGAAAAATAAAAAGGAAACGACGGTAACGGTATAAATTTTCTTCATGTAACTTGGGCTTTACCTTTAAATAATACCAATTTTAAATCGATTACTGTGCCATGGAGAGGATGATTCATTATTTGATTCTATAAAAAACTGCAATCCGCTATAGGCGTGTGTCTCCGCTGCTAATAAAATGCTAAAACGATCAGCCAAAATAAATGCGCAGGAAAAAGAAGCAGGGAAATAGTTACTCATTTCGGGTAAGTACGATGTTGCCAACCTTCGTAATCTCTTTTTGTATTCATTGATGCATTTGCGAAGGTTGGCAACCCAAGTGCCTCGACTCTGCTAAAAGAGACAAGAATCCATTTCGCTTTTTTTTATTCATTAATTCAGAGAGTAGACAAACTGGTGCAGGCACCCTGCTGCAAGGGTTGCCAACCTTCGTAATTACTATTCCTAGTCATTGAAGTATTTGCAAATGTTGGCAACCCTTTCAATTACACGGTGGTGAAAAGAAAGGGAACTTTATCCGATTATTGCGTTGTTACAATGAGTTTTTTCTCGGTCGCCTGAACCCTGCTGCAAGGGTTGCCAACCTTCACAATCTCTTTTTGTATTCATTGACGCATTTGCGAAGTAAGCCACCGTCTAACACCATCTTGTATAAGCCTTAGACAGTAAATAGCTTTGCGTCTAAAACTTATTTATGCAAAGTAAAGAAGAAGTAAAACAACAGATGTTTACTAAGATAATTCAATGGCAGCAAAGTGGTGTTACACAAAAAGCTTTTTGCCAACAGAACGATATTGCTTATCATGTT
>JBBQQP010000220.1:0-6122 GCA_038215675.1 Chitinophagales bacterium
GAAAAACTTCTGCCTCGGCACCTTTAAATTGTTTTACCTTTTCATATGCCTGTTTAATCAAGCTGATACTTTGCCACATTTCTTCGTTCCGAACCAGGAAACGATCATAACAATCACCTGTTTTGCCTACCGGTATAGAAAAATCAAAATCTTCGTAAGAACTATAGGGTGTATGTGCCCGAACGTCGTAATCAACGCCTGCTGCTCTTAAATTTGGTCCTGTAAAACCATAATTCAACGCTCTTTCTGCGCTGATAGCACCACATCCGATGGTACGCTCCATAAATATCCTGTTACGGTTAAAGAGATTTTCAAACTCCTTTAACTGTTTTGGATACCCATCTAAAAATTTCTCCAGTTTCTCGAATGCAACAGGGGTGAAATTACGTTCAAAACCACCGATGCGTCCAATATTTGTAGTAAGACGTGAGCCACAAACCTCCTCGTATATTTCGTAAATTAATTCTCTGAATTGCATCAGGTAAAGAAAACCTGAAAATGCGCCACTATCCACCCCTACAATAGAATTACAAATCAGGTGATCTGAAATTCTCGCTAATTCCATAATGATGATACGCAGATAATCAACCCGCTTGGGTAAAGTTATTCCCAATAATTTTTCGCAGGTAATATGCCAGCCCATATTATTGAGGGGAGAGGAGCAATAATTTAAGCGATCCGTAAGTGGAGTAATTTGGTATAGAGGTCTTCTTTCTGCTAATTTTTCAAATGCCCTGTGAATATAGCCAACAGTAGAAGTAGCCTTTAATATGCGTTCTCCATCCATTTCAAGTATATTTTGAAATACACCATGAGTTGCAGGATGAGTAGGGCCAAGGTTAAGAGTACTGCTTAATTTTTCTATACTTCCTTCCGGTAAAAGAATATGGTCGCTCATTATTTGCCTTTAATATTTTTAATCAGCTATGAAATCATTTGTTAACTCGCCGTTTAGTAATTGTTGATATTTCAATTGGGCAATCGTTGCAAATTTCTAACTATTCAAATGAAATGAACACTATCTTCCAAACATTTCATCATCCTTATCCACCCTTGTTTGGTCCTCTAACGGAAATTCCTTTCTCATTGGGAAATAGTCCATTTCATCAACGTTCAAAATCCGGATTAAATTTGGGTGACCTGTAAAATTGACTCCAAAAAAATCATACGTTTCTCTTTCCATAAAATTGGCAGAAGCATATAATGAGGTAGCGCTAAACACATCCGGACTGGTAACATCAGTAAATACTTTAAACCGGATACGGATATTATCCTTTAAATTATGTAAATGGTAAACTACCGCCAACTCCTCTCCCGTCCTCTCGGGATAATGAACAGCCTGCAGATCGGTTAAAAATTGAAACCTCATTTCCGGTTCATCATATAAAAACTGTAGTATTTTTAAATTAAGGTCTCTGGGTGCAGTAAATGTCAACATCCCATAGGGTTGTACCCAATCTGTAAGTTGATCACCAAATTTGACAATCAATTTCTCCTGTATTAATTCGTTCGTTAAGGACATGTAGCTTTAAACTTTGGCATTTAATATGATTGCTAATTGAACGAATGTCGGATTAGCAGTAAGCGATTATTGTATTCCGTAGCTTTCTAAAAGATCCTTGTATTTGTCTCCCGTTCTTCTTCGCAAACTCTCCTGCCCTACCAACTCCTGAATCTTAAGGAAACCATCTAAAATGGCTTCGGGTCTTGGAGGACACCCTGGCACATACACATCTACCGGAATTACCTGATCAATTCCCTGTAAAACAGAATACGTATCAAAAATTCCACCACTACAAGCACATGCTCCAACAGACAAAACCCAGCGTGGTTCTGCCATCTGAAGGTAGACCTGTCGTAAAACAGGACCCATCTTTTTAGATATGGTTCCCATTACCATCAATAAATCACACTGCCGTGGAGAAAAACTCATGCGCTCAGCTCCAAACCTTGCCAGATCATAATGACTTGCTGCTGTGGCCATAAACTCAATTCCACAACAAGACGTGGCGAATGGCAATGGCCAGATAGAATTCTTACGGGCGAGCCCCACTACTTTTTCAAGTGATGTAGCCATAAACCCATCACCCATCATCCCCGCAGGGGCTTCCACCGTTTTAAGCTTTGAATTATATTGAACAGGACGTGACATAGTTACACATTTTAAAAATTAAAAGCCAGCATGTTTTGGAGTGACTTATGAAAGAAACATTCAATCAATGTTGATTGTTCCCGTTACCTTAATCTCAGGCTTAATTATTCGTTAATTTTAATCCTCCCAACTTAAGGCACCTTTTTTTATGATATAAATAAAACCAGCAATAAATAGCCCCACAAACATCGCCACTGCAACAAATCCGTGCCACCCTAATTCCCTGAAATTGACTGCATAGGGATAGAAAAATATTACTTCTACATCAAACAATACAAAAAGTATTGCGACCAAAAAGTATTTGATAGCCATTGGCTGACGGGCGTTTCCTTTAATCTCAATACCGCTTTCAAAGTTTTGGAGTTTATCCGCTGTCTTTCTTTTGGGTCCAAAACTATGGGTGAGCAACATCATGGTTGCTATAAACCCAATTGCAAAAAACAATTGAATACCTATTGGCAGATAATTCGATGCATTGTTTAAATCGGCAGCCTGTAGTATAGTGAATTGCATAGTGCAAAAATAGGGCAGGGTGATCAAATAACAATCTTAGTTAGGCAAAAAGAAAATCCCCATTCATCTGTAGAATGGGGATTATTATCATTTTTTGATTCATTTACTTTTTTGCTGCTGGGGCTGCTTGCTTAGGCAACGTTGATTTTTGACCGTCTGCTTTGTTGCCTGCAGTTTTGCTCTGCCTTGGTGGTGCTGCGGGATTCATATTCATTGACTCTATCGCCGTTTTGTTGTTCAATGCCTCTGCATCTGCCGGATCTATTAGCAATACACTGTCACAGTAACTAATCGCAGTCGCCTTATCCTTTTTTATATTTGCAAAATAAGCAGTAAAATATTTGTAACTACCAATCAGTTGCGGTTTATACTTCACTTTATCTACACTGCCTACCTCTATCGCCTTTTGGAAATGAGGATTGGCCAAACCTTGTTCCATGGTAGAATCGATGGCTGAATATGCTTTTCCAATCATGTAATGACTAAATGCATCTTCAGGAAACTTCTGGCCGAATTGTTTAAATATTTCAATGGAAGGATCATAAAAACCAGCCCTGAAATAGTTGTAGCCTGCATAGTACATATCCGTTTTAGTTGGATCTTTTTTAACAGTTAGTATTTTTTTATACCAGTCTGCTGCTTCTTTATACTTTTTTTGTGATTCATAGTAAAGAGCAATATTTTTTAAATACGAAACCTTATTGCTTTCGATCGAATCCAACGCTACTGCCATATCTACATAAGTACCAGCCAGAGAATCATTGCCTGGAAATTTTAAGAGCACATTAGCATAAGATGAATAGTCGCCCAT
The DNA here is from genome assembly GCA_038215675.1 of Chitinophagales bacterium. Lineage (GTDB taxonomy): Bacteria > Bacteroidota > Bacteroidia > Chitinophagales > Chitinophagaceae > Ferruginibacter. Next base: position 3,477 of record JBBQQP010000220.1, read on the forward strand.
ACCAATCTGGGTTTTATCCGCTTTCTCAATATATTTTGCGAAGGATGTTCTTGCATTCAATGAATCTCCCAATCTATTATAAGCATATCCTTCAATGCCATACAATTTAATATATGGATTTGGATTACCAGCGATACATTGCTCTGCTAATACGATTGCTTCCTTAAATAAACCTTGCGCATACTTCATAGATGCCTTGTAGTAACAGTTTTTTGGATCATCATCGGTGGTAGCCAGGTACTTATCAAGATACATGGCCGATTTAGTTACATCTGTTGTGTAATATAAATCAGACAGATTTCGAAAAACAGGTGCAAAGGCAGCATCCTTTGCAATGGCTTCATTATAATATTTCATATAAATCTCTTCCTGACCCTTTCCCTGCGTTTGATAAATTTTACCTATCCGGTATGACGCCCTTGCATAATTTGGGTCTAATTCCAAGGCCTTCTGATAAGATATTTGAGCATTTCCACCATCCATTAACATTCTATATGCATCTCCCATGTACACATAAGCAGCCGGCTCCTTGAATTTCTTTTGACTAGTGGCTATTTTTAATTTTTCGATACCGTATGTGGGGTCTCCATTTTTATTATCGAAATCTGAATTAGCCATTCCTACAGCCAACAACACATCCAGATCTTTGCTTTGAGAAAGTGATAGTGCTGTTTCAAAGCGGTTACGTGCATCCTGTGTTTTACCCTGGTGAGACTCTACATGCCCCAAGCCTGCAATTAACAACGGATTATTAGGCAGCTTTTCCAGTGCTTTTACATATAATTCTTTGGCGTTTTCTAATTCCTGAGAACCAAATTCCGCACCCTGAATAATCGCCATTCCTAACCAATATATTGCCTGTGTGTTATTGGGATCAGCTGCAATAACTTTTTGAAAGACATTTTTGGCGCTTTGGTATCGTTCATAATACATAAATTTCTTGCCTTCTTCTACGGTTTGCGCTTTCATGGTGTTTGAAAGAAACAAGGCACTTAAAACCAACAATCCAAATTTGATGTTCTTCATTTCATTTACGTTTAAGACTTTACAATGTTATTAATTTTAAATGGAAACTGCTACAAATGCCAATTATTCTTTTTCTAATTTTTCATTGATCTGAACACTGCGAATTGCAAACCCCATTTTACTTGAGCCTAAATATGCCCTCCTGAAAATTAACTGCCCTCTTTCATATTGCAAAAAATTTAAAAAACCTGAACCAAGACCGGAATAATTCTCCTTTAGTATAAAATACAAACCACGTACCAAAGGATACCTCCTGGTCACTATATTAAACTGGTTCGGTATTACATAGGGCGAATCAATGCAACTGTCACATTTTACATAAACTATTTTTACTTTCTTTAACATGTTTACCTGTCCCGTGTCTTCGGGATTACCAATCCAGCTGATACCTACTAATCCAATCGCATTTTCGTTGGCGGCTACATAGTCCAATACAGCCTTGCTTCCGTTTACAGCCCTTACCACGCCTGTATCAAACTTACTTCCTTTCAAAACACTATCAATCGCAAAACGAACTGTACTCGTGGCATTCAATCCATCAAAGATTATTTGCTGCCGGTCACCCATCGAACCCGATAACTGCTTTTGCAATCTTTCAAAACTGAAAAGCGTGTCGTTACTTTTTTTATTTACGACGATAGCGATGGCATCTGTTGCCAGTTCATCCCAGCGGGGAAAATAATTCAAAGAATCTTTAAAAAATTTTTCTTCCTTCCGGCTAAGTCCGCGGGTTACAATTACCATCCTGGTAGTTGAGTCTCTTAATAGATCTCTTAAACAATCGGCTTCAGGCTTATAATGCGCAATGATCTTAGCATCAGGGTTTGATGATTCAAATACCTTGATTTGCGCATCCATGACAGGTTTGAAAGATTCGTCAATGCTAATGTGGATGGTGCCGCTGGTAAGTGAGTCAGGCATTTTAATTTGCTTTTCTTCATTACAGCCGATGAAACCAGCACAGGCAAAAAACAACAACCCTATAAATAAAATTTTGATTTTTCTGTTATCTAACATCATCAGTTTCTAAAATAATTTTTCTGGTAGCCCCGGTATATCCTAAAAGCCCCATAAAGCCAGCATATAAAAGCAAAAAATTTGATTAATAAAGGATCATATTGATTTAAAAAATGGCTTGTCATTTTCACAGGAAACATGAAAAAGAAACCAGCGACAATTAAAAAAATACCCATTCCATAATTGGTAATGCTCCTCATACGGACCAACCCCTTTTCTCCGGCGGAGAGTTGTTCTTTTTCAAATTCTTCTAATGCCATGTTACAATTTTTTTACACGGTGGTGTGACTATAAACGTTTCACTCTGCTTATGAGGAACGGCAATTTACTAAATTAATAACGGAATTTAATCTTCGCCAATAAACTTTACAGGAATAGTATAATACACCGATACATTTTGCCCCTTTGATTTACCAGGTAGCCATGCTGGCATCTTCTTTAGAACTCTTATTACCTCGTTGTTAAATTCGGTACCACCATCCTGTACCAGTTCAAAATTTTTCAATTTACCATCATACCCAACCACCACTTTTATTTTAACAGCAATTAATTCCCCACTTTCCAAATCTCTTGGGTTACCCAGGTTTCTTTCCAGGAATTTTC
>JBBQQP010000221.1:0-6089 GCA_038215675.1 Chitinophagales bacterium
ACCGAAAATGGCCTACTGTTGATAGCCGCCACCAAAGACGGCATGTTCCGTGCCTTCAATAAATTTACCGGAAAACTCATCTGGCAAACCAAACTGCCTGCTGCCTCTTTTGCCACCCCGGCCATGTACAGCATTAACGGCCAGCAGTATATTGTGCTGGCTTGTGGTGGTGAAAAGTTAGGAACGGCGAAGGGGAATCAGGTTGTTGCATTTGCGCTACCGTAGCGGGTTTTATAGTGAAAAAGGGGCGAATTAGTTGATAATTATTTTGAGCCAGACGGAAGTTTTTCATCCGATAGCTATCGGATGAAGCTTCATTGGCAAATATGATTTTGTTATTAATCCTTTTTGGTAAAAAGGATTAATAATCACTCGTGTACATTGTATCTATGAGGAGCGAAATACTAATTCGCTGGATTGTCCGATTTTAGCATTGTTCCCGTATAGGGCAAATTTTATTTGGCGTTGTTGGGTGATTTTATAAATGTTAGTGCTGTAAAAGTTGCTTTTTATAAATTCTTGCGAAATGTTGATGAAGACGAAAGACTTAAGGCTATGTATGGGTTGCCAACCTTCCAGAGGTTGGCAACCCTGTGTTAGAGTGTCATGAAGTAAATGATATCTCTCTGGGAATTTCACTGCACTAGGTGCTTTTATAAAATCTGTCGATTAGTTGATCAGGATATTTTGCCACGGTGTGCGCTAGGGTTGCCAACCTCTGAAAGGTTGGCAACCCAATGTTCGAGTGATATTCAGCGAATACCATCGCCCCCGGGTTTTCAACTTACAAGCACTTTTCCAAAACCTCGTAAAGGTTGATGAAGACGAAAGGCTTAAGGCTATGTATGGGTTGCCAACCTTCGAGAGGTTGGCAACCCTGTGTTTTGGTGTTATGAAAAAAATGACATCTCTCCAGGAATTTTAATGCACTGGATGCTTTTTTAAAATCTGTCGATTGGTTGATCATGATTACTCGCTACTGTGTGCGCCAGGGTTGCCACCCTCTGAAAGGTTGGCAACCCAATGATGAGGGTGATGTTCAGGAAATATCATTTCACTGGAGATTTCAACTTACGGGTACTTTTATAAATTTTTGCAGAATGTTGATGAAGACGAAAGACTTAAGGCTATGTATGGGTTGCCAACCTTCCAGAGGTTGGCAACCCTGTGTTAGAGTGTCATGAAGTAAATAATATCTCTCCAGGAATTTTCAATGCACTGGGTGCTTTTATAAATCTGGCGAGTGGTTGGTCAGGATATTTCGCCACGGTGTGCGCTAGGGTTGCCAACCTCTGAAAGGTTGGCAACCCAATGGTGAGGGTGATATTCAGGAGATATCATTTCTAGGGGATTTCAACACACGGGTACTTTTATAAAATTTGTCGAGTTATTGATCAGGATATTTCGCCACGGTGTGCGCTAGGGTTGCCAACCTCTGAAAGGTTGGCAACCCTATATGAGGGTGATAATCAGGAGATATCATTTCTAGGGGATTTCAACGCACGGGTACTTTTATAAAATCTGTCGAGTGGTTGATCAGGACATTTCGCTACTGTGTCCTATGGTGAGGGTGATATTCAGGAGATCTCATTTCTAGGGGATTTCAACACACTGGCACTTTTATAAATTTCGGCGAGGTGTTTATTAAGTAGAAAAGCTCAAGTCTACGCTTCTTTCGAAATTCCATAAACATAGACAGAAGCCTGATCTAAACCCCTTGCAGTAGAAGTATTCAAACCCGCTCAGGAGCTCTTTTCTAAATGTATATCTTCCGGCATGTTGAGCCACCTTCAGGTATTTAATTATTTGAGACTTTCGATGTTTTTACTTCTCACCAAACAAAAGAAGCGAAGTATAAAAACCGGTAATAGTGGAATAATTAAAGAAAAATATTGTGCTCAAAAACAGAAATAGGACCGGAGCCCAGCGCCTCTTTGCCAGTGTCTGAAAACCCACTAATCATTTTTGCCCACTAGCCTATCACTAACAAGAACGCTGTTTATTTATTCCGATGCATACAATTCAAAAACATAACAGGGCCAGGTAACGGTATAATATAATCCTCTTGCATGCCAGGGAGTAAATGTTTTGGTTTGAGATAAAACCAAACTCGGGTATTGGGCAGAGCGGTAACGATATATAAACGCGGCAGTTTTTCTGCTGTAAAGCGAATCAAACAGCAAGAATTTTGCAGCAGTAAATTCCTGCAGTAGTTGATCGCTCAATGCACCGGTATGAATTATATGTGCCATGCGCCAATCCGCACCGGCATCAACCGTAACATATAAAGTAGACATCGGAATGACGAGGCTGTTGCCCGATGTATCCATAACAGCGGATCGGTACAGGCTTGCAAACTCACCTTTTTTAGCATGTGCAAACTCACTGCTGCGGTCTTTCATAAATAATTGTACACAGGGCAAATCCTTACAGGCGGACAGATCAATGAACTCGGTGGCAGTTAATGTACTTTTTACCTGGCCGGTCGTTGCCTGCTGATCTGCTGCAGCTACTTTGTCCAGGTCTTCCAAACTTACAGTACGTCTATTAGCATTGCTTTTACAAGAGGTAAAAAGCAGGTACATAAAAAGAAAGCAGGTGCAGGGCAAAATGTATTTCATACAGCTGGTTGTTTATTTGATTATTGTTGAATGCGGTAAAAGGTAAAAGCCAATGTATCAAAAACATTGTTTGGATTGAGTACCATTTTATCAATGGTATCAATCGTCATATTGTACTTTGTGAGGTAACGGACATAATAATTGAAAAGGGTATCTCCTTTTTCTGTAAATGTAACCAGGCGTGGAAAATATCGAGAATCGTTGCCACCCTTAACACCCGCATAAACATATTTACCCCGGATGATTGCGGTATCGGTACCTGGATATTGTACAGAGCGGTAAGTGAGTTTTCCATCCCGGTGCAGGCGAAACAGGGTAAAACTTTTATCCGTCCGTGATGCCCAGGTACCCAGGTATTCTTCATTTTCTCTAACTACTTCTGTATCGGTTTCTTTTTCTACGCTGCGGTCAATCATTTTACGTACAAATAAATATCCAGCCACCGATAGCAGCAATATCAACATGTAAATAAAATAACGAAACATACAATTATATTTACCCTAAGTTAAAATATTTTTTCGCTCTGCCATTCTATTTTTAGGCAAATAATCCGTTGCAATGTTCAAAAAAATACCCACTTCGGTGCCAGGATTCTCCCGTGGAAGGTTTACTGTTGTAAGCCAATACAAGCGGACATAGATAGCTTGTTTTCACACCATATTGAATTTAGTTGTATTGCCGTAAAAGCAGCCGTAGTGTAAGTGAAATCATTCACCCATCGGATCATGTAAACTTTACAAACTTGTAGGTGCACTTTGAAAATAAATCTGCATTTTTAAACCAGTTGCGGCTTTTGGTGCTGGTATTGTTGCCACATTGCCTGTAACTGAAAAGTTTGACATTTCTGCAAGCCTGAATTATTTGAGAAAGGGTTTAAAAATGTCAGTTACTGCTACTGAGGTAAGTTTAATTATAACAAGTGAGGGTACTGCAGCATTAAATTACCTGGAATTTCCCATCCAGGCAGGGTATAATTTTCAAAGTACCAATAAAGTATTTAATTTTTCCATCGGGCCTTCGCTTGGTTATGGGTTTAGCGGAAGAGCAAAAGTGAAGACCGTCATTATGAATGGAAATGTGAAAGTGATAGAAGAATCCGACGAAAGTAAGGCTTTTGAAAAGCTGGCAGATGACAACGATTACTTAAAGCGTTTTGAATTCAGCGGGATGGTATCGGCAGGCGTAACATTCGAGTCGGGATTATTTTTAAAACTAAATTATCTGCATGGTATTTCAAACATTCAGGCTGGAGAAGGCACATTCAGAAATCGTTCAGGTTTTTTAAGTATTGGTTATACTTTTGGGAACAGGAATTAGAAAAGTAGTATACCATATTTTTAGCAGTAACATTTTTTAGAACTTTCCAAAATCCCGTTTTAATATTGGGATGTTGGTTTTCTTGTTTAAGAAGTAATTGTAATATTAAAGAACCCGGATTCTTATCAATCTTAAATAACTTCCAACTTCAAAAAATATTAAAAGAATATTGGTTTTTAGTATGCTGCTGACAGCCGGGACAGAAAAGAATATTGCATAAATTCAGTCACCATTTCCATAGAGCATGTCACACCCGGCAAAGCAACAAAACACTGTATAAAACCTGTAAGCTAACTGCAGGGTTTTAAATTGCTAATAAACTTACACAACTCATCAGGGCATAGTCACACTTCACACACAACAGCATTGTGCAAGGCTCCAAATCAGGTGAAATTTGTATTCATTATTATTCATCTATAAAATAAAAATTATGAATCGCTACAAAATTTTTTACCAGCTACAAAATATTTTCTTCGTTAAAAACGAACCGGGCTGCGAAAATAACGATTCCGCTTTTGTTCCAACAGACGAATAAGAACAGGCAACAGAAAAACCAATGAGCCTTTTATTTATAAATACACCAGCGGTTACGTGCACACGACTTTCAAAACCGCTGCATTGCAAAGCTGTAACGTGGTGTCTTATTCTTAAAGTCAAAGGAGTAAATACAGGTATTCACTTTTAAAGGATGGGTTTTTTTACAAACATATGTCTATAATATTTCCGATACGCATATCCCAAAAACAAGTTTGGCACAATCAGAAAAACTCCCATTAACCAACCAGAAGGAACTAAAATAGTGTGATACAGAAATACATTCAAACTGATTGGAAATAGAACAACGGCGAAGAAAGGTGCGTACCGGTTTACCAACATTGACAGACCGCCTATAATTTGAATGGATTTTAACATCGGGTAAAAATATCCTATTCCTAAGAGGCCTGCTTTAAAAGCTGCTACTTTACCTGTGTGATTTGGTTGATACGGAATAAACTGCAGAAAATAATCCAGTCCGAAGACCAGGTAAATAAATCCAAGTAGTATCCGGGAAACAACTGTTGCTATTTTCATTGCCTTTTAATATTCACATGCCCTGTAATCGTTTGTAATATATCAATCATTTCACTCACGCACTCAATTAATTGCAATTTAAAATAACTTAATTTTTTATATTGAACCAAACGCAATTTTATGCTAAAGTAAAATTACTGACACTGAGAAAGTTTTTCTTGCCTGGCTTAATACGACATTCAACTGAAGGCGGCTGCTACCATCAAAAACAATAGCTGTCTTACATAAAAAAGCCCGCATTAAAACCTATTTGCCGGGGCAGTTGGATATTGTGTTTTTTACCAATACCGGTTAGAGGGCGATAAGTGGAAAGTGATATTTACTGTCCGGATTTTGTTACCCGAGCTTCGGGGAAAGCGGTTTTTTACGATAAGAATGGGACGTTTTAATGCAACAAAGCATACAGCGAAGAAGTGTTCCAAAAAAGAACCAGCTTAAAAATATAGAACCTGCAAGAACCCTTTCCCCTGGATAGTAAAAAGTAAACCCTGTGAATATCCGGAATATTTTGGACGATTTAAATAAATCAATTAATTTGATTTTGTAATTGTATTGACGCAACCCAACAATGCAAAAAACGCCACCAATTACCATTAAAAATCAATCATTTACGTGAGAAGGCAATTGCGTCTAATAGCGTAAATACAAACGTTACCTGCTACTTTTATGGACACCTTAAATTTGAGCATCTTACTTCTAAAATATTAGATGAATAAAATACTAATTGCATTTCTGGCACTTTCATTTTTTTCCTGCCATACTTCGGTTGACAGAAATGAACTTGACCAAGACAGCCAAGAAATTTATAACCTTTCACTTGACAACACAACTGGCTCGGACACAATTGTTAGGTATCATTTACGAATACCACCTTTACCACCACAACTTCCCAATTTTGACAAATATGATAGTGTTGAAAGATTGCAGTTTAATAAATGGCAAGACAGTTTAAAGCAAATCCTTGACACTGCGGAACTTTTTGTTGTTGTTAATCATACAATTGACACCTTATCAAATTCGGACATTTTGAGTATTCAAGAGACAATATCCTCCAACAAAAATAACCTTGAGTATAAAATG
>JBBQQP010000222.1:0-6084 GCA_038215675.1 Chitinophagales bacterium
GGTGGTGGGTGATTGTGATTGAATGATTAAAATCTTTTTTGCCTGTCATGTTTTTGATGGCAGATATTTCTGTCAAGCTTCCTGTTATCTTTTCTAAGGTCGGCTCTTTCCCTTGGTCCAATCCGGCCATCATTTGCTTTATAACGTAGGGCTTCATTGCGCAATTGTGCTTTTTGTGCATTTAATCTGGCCGTTTCCCGGTGGGTGAGTTGACCACTTTGTTTTCCCTGGTGTATACGCTGTCTTTCGTCTTTTAAACCGGGGTTGTTTTGTGCAGTTGCGCTGATAGCCGAAACGCTTAACAGGGCTACAAAAGCTATAATAATTCTTGTTTTCATAATAATAATTTTTAAGTTTTTTAAGTTTTAAATTCAAATGAACCGGTTTCGCATATACAGACGTGGCGTGGGGATAAAGGTTTAATGGGAAATAAAAATATTAAAACGAATAAACAGGAAAACGATAATGGAGCCTGTAATTTGGGAGGGATCACGGATTAATTTCCTGGCTGAAATCCACGATGTATTATGAAATCTAATAAGCGTGCTGTATTCTGTTTTGTTCCAAATCGGAAGATGAATTCAGCGGAAAAATTGTAAAAGTTGTAGATAACAATAGAGGTCGCAATTTTTTCTTATCGTGAAGCTATCCTAACTGGCCGGGTAAAATATTAAAACTTTTGCGATGGTATTTGCAAATGCCAAAGTTAACTATGGCAGTTCTGTGTACTGCTGTACCATAGGCTTTATTTTGATCCCATCCATACTGCGGAAATTCTTTATGCAGCTTTTGCATGTATTCATCCCGGTACGTTTTGGCTAAAATACTCGCTGCTGCAATCGAAGTATATTTACCATCTCCCTTAATAATGCATTCGTGCGGAATGTTGGCATAGCACTTAAATCGATTGCCATCTATCAACAATAAGCCTGGTTTAGTTGTTAATTGCGCAACGGCATGGTGCATGGCTTTGTAAGATGCCTGTAAAATATTTATTAGGTCTATTTCATCATTTTCAATGTTAGCTATTGCAAAGGCAATGCTTTCTTTTTCAATGATGGGTCGCAGTATATCTCTTTGATGTTCTTTTAATTGTTTACTGTCGTTTAGTAAGGGATGGTGAAAGTCTGCGGGTAAAATAACCGCTGCTGCAAATACAGGTCCGGCATAGGAACCTCTGCCTGCTTCATCAAGTCCGGCTTCTATATGAACGTTTTGGAAAAAAGGTAATAACATGTGTTTAACAAAAATCAGCTAAAAGAATAAAAATACAATTCATTGTGGAGAAACAATGAATGCTGAACTAAATTTGCACCCGCAATGAATAATATGATGAAAAATGAAATGACTTTTCGCTCTTCTTCCAGGGCAGTTGCTATCTGGTTATTGATTGGTGTAGCCATGATTGTAATACAGGTGCTGATTGGCGGCATTACCCGGTTAACAGAATCCGGACTTTCTATTACCGAATGGAAGCCTATTACCGGCACCTTGCCACCACTTAATGATGTTGCCTGGCAGATAGAGTTTGACAAATACAAAGTAACCGACCAGTTTAAATATGTTCACCAGAATTTTACAATGTCAGAATTTAAATCCATTTTTTTCTGGGAGTGGTTTCACAGGGTGTGGGCAAGAATGATGGGCATGGTATTTTTAATTGGTTTTATTTATTTTTTGATCAAAAAGAAATTTAAGAAAGAAATGATCTTACCCATGATCACCCTCTTCGTATTGGGCGGCATACAGGGTGGTATTGGTTGGTTTATGGTGAAAAGCGGACTGGTGCCTGAAAAATATTTTGTGGGCCACGTGGAACTGGCTACCCATTTTATTGCTGCACTGGGTTTGTTGAGTTACACTTTATGGTTTGCATTAAAGTTCCTCGTTGGGCCCGTACAAAAAATTGCAAACGCCCCGCTGCAAAAATTATTGATTTGGATATTGGCCGTATTGATTGTGCAATTGGTATATGGAGCGTTTATGGCAGGCATGCGTGCAGCCGTAATTGCACCGACCTGGCCAACTATCAATGGCAAGATGTTTCCGGTGGGTTTAAGCGACCTATCACCCGGGATAAAAAATTTAGCCTACAACCCTATAATGGTTCATTTTATACATCGCGGCCTCGCCTACCTGCTTTTTGTGCTGGTATTAGTTTGGTGGTTTAAAGCAAAAGCCGTTGGGGGATACAAATTATTTGCAAATCTTCGTTTTTCAATGATGCTGCTAATTAGTCTGCAGGTTGTATTGGGAATACTAACGGTATTGAATGCCACTGACGGCGATCGTCTGGTTTGGATGGGTGTGGCACACCAGTTTACTGCAATGCTGGTGGTGTTGACATTGGTTTCCTTGCTTTTTGTAGTAAGAAGATCTCCGATTGCCTGATTGATATTGAAAATGAGTGGTTCATGCTAAGCAGGCTCCGCACCAAGGTTAGACTTTAAAGCTTAAAGTGAGTAAATCAGTCAAAGTATAATTGCTTGCCCGAATGGGTTGAGCCACTGGTTTATTGAACATCTCATCATAATATTTTGGATTTTGGGGTATACTTTTGTGCTTAGTTACCTTTCGGAGCGTAATTTTTTTTTACTTTAATCGTTGTACATTTAGTAAAAAGATTTTAATGCGGCCTTTATTCAACAACATCCTTTATTCCTTTCCTGTTCAGCTATTAATCCTGCATTTTCGTAAGTACCAAATACTATTAATTTTTTGGTGGGTCCTGGTAAGTGTCATTAATAGTAGTTTTATGAAAAGCTTTGGCGCTGATTCTTTATTTTTTGTACCAGAGTATTTGGGTAGGGTAGATACGTTGAGTGCTATGTTGGTTGGAATTGCTAATGGCGTATTTTTTATGAGTTGGAATATCACCACTTTTATTCTACATACCAAGCGCTTTAAATTTCTTGCTGCTACTTCCAAACCATTTTTAAAATATTGTATCAATAATTCAATCCTGCCCCTAACTTTTCTCACTTTCTATTTAGTAAAGGCCATTCAATTCAATTTGTACAAAGAGCTACTCACCAGTTCTGAGCTGGTGTTTTTAATTATCGGATTTTTAGGTGGACTGGTATTATTAATTGCCTTCTCTTTTGCTTTCTTTTTTGGGGCAGACAGAACGATTCTTCACTCCATTGCACCTGTTATTGCAAGCCCCGAGCATTTTAAAAAAGTGTATAATCCTGCTGTATTGTCAAAATCGGATGGCTTTGGCTTAAAGGTTAATTATTTTATAACCGGACGTTTTAGGTTTAAAAAGGCCAGGCCGGTTGAGCATTACAGCGAGCAGTTTTTGGATACCATTTTTAAGCACCACCATTTTGCAGCGATCGTATTAATGATTTTGGCTTTTATGTTTTTAATTACAGGTGGCTTTTTTCTGGATGTAAAATTTTTTCAGGCACCTGCTGCTGCAAGTATCCTTATTTTCTTTGCAATAATGGTGGCAGTAATTGGCGCCCTTACCTATTTTTTACAAAGTTGGAGCGTATTGTTTTTAATTGCCTTTGTGATGCTGTTGAACCTCTTGTATAAATACGAAATAATTGATCCCCGAAATAAAGCTTACGGACTTAATTATAGGAACAAGAGCGAAAGGCCGGATTATACAAAACAATCATTGTCGGCATTGTGTACACCGGAGTTGATCAGCCGTGACAAAGCAAACATGATTAATATTTTAGAGAACTGGAAAAAAAAGCAATCGTCTGAGAAACCGGTCATGATTTTTATCAATGTAAGTGGCGGCGGATTAAGAAGCGCCACCTTTGTGATGAATTCTTTACAGCAACTCGATAGCATAACGGACGGGAAGCTGCTGCGTCAAACATTTTTGATAACAGGAGCAAGCGGTGGTATGTTGTCAGCCACTTATTTCCGGCAATTGTATGCCGAAAGAATTAAATCGCCGGGGCTCAATATCCAAAACGTAACTTATACCAACAATATTACCCAGGACTTATTGAATCCCGTTTTTTCTTCTATGATTAGCAGAGACATATTTGCGCCGGTTCAGAAATTTGCCATCGGCACCAATAAATATGTAAAAGACAGGGGGTATGCATTTGAACAAAAGCTGAATGAAAATACAACTGGCATTCTCAACAAACAAATTAAAGACTACGTCATAGATGAAATGGCAGCGAATATTCCGATGATCATTTATAACTCCACCATAAACCGTGATGGCAGGAAAATGATGCTGTCAACACAACCGCTTAGTTTTATGATGAAGCCCCTGGCTTTTGTTAGTGATCAAAACTATAGCCCGGATGCGGTAGATTTTAGCGCTTTATTTGCCAGGCAAAATCCCGGAAATATCCGCTTGCTGACCGCTCTTCGTATGAATGCTACTTTTCCGTATGTATTACCCAATGTGTGGCTGCCAACCAAGCCTGTAATTGATGTGATGGATGCCGGTATAAAAGATAATTTCGGGCAGGAAACATCCATGCGGTTTATTGATAATTTTAAGGAATGGATCAGTCAAAATACCGCCGGAGTTGTAATACTTCAGATAAGAGACCGTATGAATGATTATTGGGAAAATCCTTTGGAGAAAGGATCTATTTCAGATATTGCAATAAAACCGGCCACTATGCTGCAAAACAACTGGCATAACTTTCAGGATTATACACAAGCAGACCAATATAGTTATTTGAAAGATTCGGCTAATTTTAAATTGCATCGCCTCACGTTTATGTATGTACCCAAAAAGGAACAGTTGGGCGCCGCATTGAATTTTCATTTAACAGCATCAGAAAAAAGAGATGTAATTGCATCCTTCAAAAGTGAGTATAACCAAAAGGTACTAAAAGACCTTTTGGCTTTAATTGGGCATTAAATCGTTCAACTAAAAAATAGCATCCTGTTCGTCGGTGAAAGCCTGCAGGGCCAGTTTGTCAAAAACCATTTCCTTATTTTGAATGGCTTCCCTTAAAATATCATAAATGGTAATAACGCCTCTAAATTCGTTGTCGTCAAAAGCAAGTAAATAGCGTGTTTTATGGCTGCTGAAAAGATGCATACACATTTCTGCGGTATCCTGCATGGCGATCATAGGCAAGGAGGTATTCATCACATCTTTTATGGAACAAGTTGAACTATGTAAACCATTTAAAACAACCTTCCTGCTATAATCCCTCTCGGAAAAAATCCCCTTAAAGACTTCGTTTTTTTTAACAACCAGGTAGCTCAGGTTGACTGAGTTCATCAATTGTAATCCCTCTATCACTTTAGCATCAGCATCTATAAAATTAAAAACCGGTGGTTTGTTTTGTAAAATGTTTGCAACAGTGCGCATATTTGGATGGCTTTTAAATGAAAAATTTATGTATCGTAAGTTACCGAATTTTATAATCAAATATCAGGCAGGCTGGATCAATTTAAATGCATCCGGAATAATTTCGATTACGAATTTTTTTGAAGTGTAGGCAGGGTCGCCGTCAACGTGTAAAGGGGCTGCATCCAGGTTATGGATAATCAGTTTATTGGTTTGAAAATAAAGTACGTCTTTTTCATGAAATGTCTTTTCATCATGATCATCTATTTTACCATTTCTTACCTGCTGTAGCACGGCCCATATAAACCGTAGTTTGCTCATTTTTTTTACAACAATAATATCCATCAGACCGTCATTCAAACTAGCTTTTGGGGCAATGGTAAACTGGTTACCAAATTGGTTGCTATTTGCGATACTTATAAAATAGGCTGCCGCCGTAAAAGATTTCCCTTTATTGATGATTTCAAAATTCCATGGCTGCACGTCAATAAAGCTCAGGATGGTTTGCTTGATATAGGTAAGTAAACCTCGTTTAGATTGTTTGGCAAACTCATGCGCCACCTGCGCATCAAATCCCAATCCACAAAGCATACAGCTAAAAGTAGCGTTGATATAAAACGAATCAATATAGCTTGCTTTTCCGGTAAAAACCAAATCGAGTGCCTTATCAATCTGTCCGGGGATTTTTGCAGCAAGTGCAAGTCCGTTCCCTGAACCCATTGGTATGATACCAATCTTAATGTCTTCATCCAGTAAGGTTGCAGCTATCTGGCTTACGGTGCCATCACCCCCGC
>JBBQQP010000223.1:0-6049 GCA_038215675.1 Chitinophagales bacterium
TTTCCCTTCTCTTCCAAAGTCTGCATAGTTGTCTACACCCACCATGTCCACCCATTCATTGCCAGGGTATCTTTCAAGGTATTGTGCTTCATTATTGAATTTACAATCAGGAGAAAAAGCATAGATAAAATTATGCACATTCATGCTGTCCCTTAAAAAAGATACGGTGAATTTCCAAAGCGCTGTAAACTCGCCAGTGGTGCAATGCGCTTTACCCCACCAAAACCAATCCCCATCAAATTCGTGCCATGGGCGGAATATCATCGGCACCAGTTTGCCATCCGCTCCCTTGATAGTATTTACAAATTCACCCACATTTCGAAGTATGGTTTTGTACTTTTCATGTGCTGCACCGCCGGGTATAATGTATTTTACGGCAGCCAACGATACTGAATCTTTCCAGTAAAAACCGCCTGCTGAAATGGGATTGTTAAAATGCCAGCTAATGGTAGTAACACCGCCGCGGTTATAAGTAGCTGCGATATTCTTTCTTAATGAAATTTTTTCCTTTTCGATCATGCTGTCTGGCCTGCCCGAGAGCCCGCTAAAATCTACACCAATAACTGCAGGTTGAGAACCGGTCACTGATTTTACATCGGACCGGTCGTTGTCGCCACTCCAGCCGTGGCCATACTCTGTTGCATGCTGATGTCCAAATAAGATATGTTTCTCCGATAATTTAAAGAGGTTTTTGTAAAGCGCTTTTGTTTCGGTTGTAGCATCTTTATCAACCAGACTCCTACTTTTTTGCCCAAATAAGAGTAGGGAAAAGGACAGCAAAAAAACCGTTAAATAGATTCTTAATCTTTTCATGGTAGTGTTTTATAATATTGCAATATTTACCAATTCATTTTATTTTTTATAAAACCTCCTAATTCATTTGCCATTAGTTGATGCTCTTGTAAATCAGGATGACTATCGCAGCCACTGTGATATTGCTTTGAGTAAAAATAAGTGTCTACTTTTTTGTCGCCCAGTTTTTTAATAATCTGTTGAATACTAGTCAGGTATTTTTTTAACACAGTCGTTAATTGTGGATCGCCCATTGGACTGGTTAGTAAAATAATCTGCGTCTTTGGATAATGTCCTCTCAGATCCTGAATGAATTTTACATAGGCCGTACAAAATTTTTCAGCATCCTGTATGCCATCATTTTGACCAAGGCATACGGTAACAACATCCGGCTGGTACTTTGAAAAATCCCATCCTACAGAATCACTTCGCATATCGATTTTATCAAATACTGGTGGCATTTTAATATCCATGTCGCAACAGCTATGCATCAAACCTATGCCGGAGACTGCACTTAAGCTCCATTGTGTTTTGAGTGCTCTTGCTATGGTTGGTCCGTAACTTAGGTAAGCGTTGTGCTGGTCGTGCCACACGCCTTTACCACAGGGCACTATTGATTGATCACTTCCTGTGCCGCAGGTGATGGAGTTACCAATAAATTCAATTTTTCGGGTTGGTTTGGGTTCTGCCTTTACCAATCCATTGCACCTGATACCTACAAATTCGAGATAGCCAATATTGGCTTCCGTATTTTTACAAATCAATAATGTATGAATGCCATCCGATAAATTTTGTGCGACCGTAATGGTATCCTGCTTAGATTTTGTTTGCAATCTTACCATGCTTCCATCTACCACAACTTCAATATAATTGTGATTTTTACCCCACAGTTCCTGATCTCTTAGAATAATTTCGCAATTACTGCCTACAAATTTTGTTTCAATATAAACACCCGGTTGCCAAAATCTAGGCAACATCGGATTCCGAAAATCGATTCGTCCGGTGTATTGTATGTCCGGATGATTGGCAGCGAAAAAATTGAACGCAGCACTGATTTTTTGTTGCGCTGGCAGTGAAAATTGCGCAACACATAGCAAAATAAACAGTCCTAAATTCAGTCTCCTATTCATGATGATTTTATAATTTTTTCGTGCAAAAAGCAAACAAATAATAATTGGTTAACGAGCAATCATCACCTTGAGCATTTCAGCCGCTACCAACTCATTTCCCCGATCATTCAAATGCACACCATCTGTAGTAAGTATGCCCGACTCCCTATTCCCGGGATTGTTATTGGCAAGGTATTTTTTGAAGGCCATTCTTAGATTCACCATCAAACAGTTCATCGTTGCGGACAAACTTAATACTACGGAAGAGTACGAATCCAGATCGGTATCCTGGGCATTGGCATTCCTCTTTTTTTCTCCAATCACAGATGTAGTACAAAGCGCTACATCAATATTGTTTGCCTGCAATTTTTTTATAAGTGCCTCATACAATTCTGCAAATTTTGCGATGGGTGTTCCGTTGCCGGATGTTTTGTGCCACACATCATTGATCCCAATGTAGATCACCACTATATCTGGCTTGCGGGCAATTACGTCCTCGTCTATTCGCCGGTACAAATCATTAATTTTATTTCCATTGATACCAGCACCAATCAATTCGTAATTATTTTCTTCGATGCTGTCATTCACCATTTGTTGAAGCTGCTTTATATAACCACGGCCTTCTGCCCCAGCCTGTGTAATGGAATCGCCGAAAAATAGAATAGTAGTTTTTTTAGATGGTTGCATGGTATCTTAGCCTCTTTTTTTATAAGGCATGAATGCGTGAAATATGCTATCATGTTTTTACTTTTTCAATTTAACCTACAATGATTGATATTCGCCAGGCAGCCTTGTTAAACTTTAATGTTAATTATCGATAGCAATAGTGATATTAATTCACTCTGTGAATGTATGCTGTAAATGCTTATTCTTGATTGTATTTAAAATCTGCAATTAAATTACCCACCGTCACTTTAAAATCTCCAGGTTCTGCTACTGTTTTCAATTGTGCATTTACAAATGCCAAATCATCTTTATTAAGTTGGAAAATAACCATTTTGCTTTCACAGGCTTTCAGGTCAATTTTCTGAAAAGCCCTTAAGCGTTTCATGTTAGGCGTTATACTGGCATACATATCCCGTGAGTATAATTCTACCGTGTGCTTGCCAGCACGGGCACCTGTATTTTTCACATTGACTGTGATCGTCAAATTTTCATTTCCACTTAATTGAGTGGTATTTAATTTCAGATCACTATACACAAAGCTGGTATAGCTTAAGCCATATCCAAAAGGATACAAAGGATTATAACCGGTGTGGATATCGTCATTAAATATTTCCCTTATTTCTTCAGTTGGCTTACGATCATACATCACCAGTTCGCCCATGCTGCGTGGATAGCTAAAGGGTAAAATACCATTCGGATTGTAATCTCCAAATAAAACAGCTGCTATTGCTTCACCGGTTTTCTTTCCACTCCAGTAAGCTAGCAGAATGCCTTTCATGGCGGGTTCTATATTGGTGATGAACCGGGGTCTGCCTTCGGTTAAAACGAGTATAACAGGTTTGCCGGTTGCAACTGCGGCTTTTGCCAGCGCAACCTGGTTTTCATCCAGCGCCAGATCCGTTATATTTCCCGGACTTTCTGCATAAGCATTTTCACCCAGGCACAAAATAATCGCATCTACATTTAAAGCTGCTCCAGCTAAAGCAAACACATCATAGTTCATCGGATTGTCAAACCCTTTACCCGTGGTGGTTGCCACGTTTGCAGCACCCAGTTTTGCAGTAATGGTTTGCAAAATTGTTTTACTATCTGCAGGATACCATTCTTCTTCTTTGCCTTGCCAGGTATAACTCCAGCAACCATTTAATGTACTGAGGCTTTGGGCACCCGGACCAGCAACCAAAACTTTGCTGGTTTTTGAAAGTGGTAAAATATTGTTTTGATTTTTTAATAAAGTCATCGCCTCCTGCGCTGCATCCAGGGCAAGTGTTTGATATTCGGGTTTACCAAAATTTGCAACCGCTTCTTTTTCAGGATATGGATTGTCAAATAAGCCAAGGTTGTATTTCAAGACTAAAATTTTTCTCACCGCATCATCAATCCTGCTCATAGGTACTTCTTTTAATTTTACGGCTTTTATCAACAGATCGTAAAAAGAAAAATCACTGGGTACCATGCTCATATCGATTCCCGCATTGATACATATTACGACGGCTTCTCTTGGTGTTGCTGCTACATTGTGGCGGCTGTGTACTCTTTTAATATCTTCCCAATCCGTTACAATCAACCCTTCAAAACCCAATTCTTTTCTTAGCACTTCAGTCAGCAAATACTTGCTGGCATGCACCGGAACGCCATTGATTTCGCTGGAGTTTACCATTTCGGTTGAAGCACCCGCTTTTACGGCTTCTCTGAATTGTGGTAAATAATATTCCCGCATTTCTATTTCGGGTAAATAAATCGGTGTTCTGTCTTTTCCTGTTCTGGATGCAGAGTAACCGAGGTAGTGTTTCATGCAACTGGCTACTGCAGCTGTATTGTGTAAGCCATCTTCTTCGTAGGCTTTTATAACTGCTGCGCCCATTGTTTTACCAATAAAAACATCTTCCCCATAAGTTTCCGGAAACCTTGACCACAGCGGCTGTCTGCCGATATCCAAAACGGGTGCAAAGTTCCAGCGTACACCGGAAGCTCTTAACTCTTTCGCTGCAACTTTTGTAATGGCTTTTGCTAACTCAATGTTACGGGTAGCCGCCATTCCAATATTTTGTGGAAACAAGGTTGCATCCAACGTGTAGGTTTGTCCGTGTATTCCATCAAGGCCGTAAATAACCGGAATTTTTAACCGGGTGTTGTTGGCTTCATCCGCAATATTGGTGAGAATTTTATGCCATTGCCCAACGGATACCGCATGACCTGTTACGTTTAAAATAGATCCTACATGATATTCCTGTAATGCTTTCTTTAACAAATCCGGATTGATTGTACCATCGGGACTATCACTTACAACCCCAAGTGTGACCTGCGTCATCTGTCCCACTTTTTCTTCGAGCGTCATTTTTGCCAATAATGCTTTAACTTTTTTATCAATTAAATTAGTTGATTTTTTTATTTGTGCATCTGTATTGAAACTTGTAACAACAATCAACAGGAAGAGAAAGATTCGTTTCATTTTGTTTTTTTGGTTGATATAGAAGGATTTAATATTATTGAAATTTTTTTGCAAAGCAAGTGATAAGTTTCCAGGTGCTTGTATCATTGTCAAAAACAGTATTTAAACCTTGCTCTTCCGGTGGAGGATCACCCAAATAAACATCTCCTTCACTACACCAATTACTACTGATGGCTGATCGTCCTGAGCCGCCAAAGCCCCAGAAATTACAGCCTGCGATATTTCCTCTATTGATGCGGCTTTTATTGACTACTTCAAATATTTCCAGATAAAATTTATTCCGAAGATTTGTTGGCGATAGGTTTACGAATAAATGCCGATCACGGGGTAAACCAAATTCTTCAATCACCATTGGCTTTTTTAATCGACTGGCAACTGCTGCATGGCTGGTAATATAAGCTTTTGTTTTAAGGCTGATGTCGCCATAATTTTTATAGACCGAAGTATCACTGAACCAGCCCCAGTTTTTAGGCCAGATATGAATGGTTAGATAGTCTATATTTTTTAATGCATGAATGGCTTCAAAAGTCTGCAGGTTTTCGGTTCCCATATCTCCTTCAGCGCCGGTGGTGATCAGATGATTTTCATCGAAGGAGCGGATGAGTGAAGATGCATCATCAATCCATGCAGTATAATCAGGGATAGCTTCTGCCCGCATTGGCCTTGGTTCATTGGCCAGCTCCCAGGCCATGATGGCAGCATCGGTTTTGTATGCCTTTCGGCTGACGGAATTAACCCTGTTTATAATTTGTTTTACTTGCACCTCATATGCCGCTTTGCAGGGATCGCAGGTGTAAAATTGCTTTACATAATCCCGGTTTTCGTCCCAGCTTAATTTTCGCCGCATGATACTGTCCGGCAGTAATCCATTCCAATTGAGATATTGTAAAAAACCACCACTCCATTCCCAGTTATTACTTAAATAAATAACGGCCTTCATATTTCTTTTGCCCATTTCTACCAACAGGTAATCCAGCCCTTTTAAATAACCGGCATCAAATTCTCCCTGCGTTTTTTGAAAGGATGGCGC
>JBBQQP010000224.1:0-6044 GCA_038215675.1 Chitinophagales bacterium
TTTTAAAAGAATACATATATTTTAAACACTCAATAAATTTAGTTTGTGCTGAACAATATAAACGAAGAATAATAACTTATTAAATTCTCAATGCTGCCTAAAATTAATCCGGACTAGCAAACCTGTGCACAGCGGTTGCAAAATAACTTTTCTTGCGGTCACCAGCCGCCGCCATAAATATCTACAAAGGTTTAACCTGGTTTTTTAAATCAACCACAAAAACGCTTCGGGTATTTTGAAAGGAGCCATTGTAAACAACATATCTACCGGTTTTATCCCATGCAGGATGTGCATCAATCCTGAATTCAAAGTTGGTAATCACTGGCAAAAAAGGAGTAGCCAACCGCCTGCTCTGTTTTTGTTCTTAAGTCAATCAGGCGGATAGGTGATTTGCCATCGTTGGTATTCATCTCGCCTGCATACGCATCCGTAATAATATATGGCAGCCCTTTCGGATGATAGGAAGGATGGCCTGAACCTGGTGAATAAACAGTCTGCATATCCCTTCCATCATATTTTACAGTAATAATTTCAAGCCCTTTTTTTTCATCAACATCCAGGTTCATTGAAAGATATTCGCCATCTGGCATCCAGTTGATATGGTGGCCTCCCTTGGCCCATTGTTCTGCGGTAATTGCCGTATGAATGTCGGAGCCATCCGCGTTCATCGTAATTACCGTACGCTTTCTTTCACCTCCGCCTTTGGGCGACCATTGAACGGTAGTAAGTAACCTGGTACCCTGTGGATTCCACTTAACCTGAAAACAGTAATATTCATAATTTTCAGGATCCTTGATAGCAATAGACGGTATAGTTTTCAGATAAATATCTTTGATAGATACCAGTTGAGAACATTTTCCTGAAGCTGCATCCGTTATAAAAATTCCATCATTCTCAACAGGCCCTATATTCCTGGAATTTTGAGCTTTGGGAATGATAACGCCATAACCTACCTGGGCATAACTAGATTTTTCAAGATTATAACTGCCTAGTTTTTTCCCATCAGGCGATGCCATAAAAACAGTCCCCTCCATTCGCCTTGCTTTTCCGTTAAAGGGATTCAGGCAAACCGCAAAGCCTTTCCAGGCAATGGTATCCACATCATTAAAGAATAACTGCTGGTCTGTGTTGCCCCACTGCACGTTCGCCCCGAGTTGCATTTCCCAACCCCTGCTTATTGCTACTACTTTTTCTTTTCCTGTTTTTAGATTGATGAGTATAACCTCGCCAGAATCACCTGCTTTCGGAGCGTGATCGTCATAAGGAAAACGAAATAAGGCAACGTATTTTCCGGATGGACTGATAGGAGAAGTATCAAAAAACCGATGAATCACTTTCCCGGTGCTTATCATGCGAACAGTCTGTGCTGAAAGCTGTAAAAAATTGCAGCAAAAGATGAATAGAGCTGTTAATAAAATCCTTTTCATAATAATTGATAAATGCTTGAATCAGTATTTAATTAACCTTTTGTAAAAAAAAAGTAAAAAATACCGGATTTATTTATGTTGTAAAATTCAGACATACAATATGCTTAACTGTTCCTTGCGTTTATACCTCCGGATGGTTTGTTTCATACAACCGCTGCAACAGTACTGGCATATTCCTGTGCTGCAATCGCTGTTTCAACCATAAAATTTCCGGAGTTGGGTATTGCTGTAGCAGCAACTTTTTTTCGTTAAAATAACCATCAAATAATTTGGCTTTGCCTTTTACACCAGCGGGTGTACCAGCGTTAAACGACTTACAAATTACTGTTTTACTATTGTTTTGATTACTGGTGTAAATCAACAAACCAAGTATGACGATCGTTTTTTTCATTGATAAAGAATTAAAAGAACCGCATCCAAACCGAAAGAAAATAATTATTGACTTCAGATTGGTTGGCCAGTACGGCTGCGCAACACAACAGGTAGCAGCTATCAAGCAACGGATTTAAATCATCAGGGCCGTAATCCTTTTTTAGAGCCGACATATCTTTTTTCATCCACACCTGCTTTGCCGGATGATGGTTCCAAAAATGCTGTTGGTTGTCTATACGATCCATACAATTAAATTAGAAAAATAATACCGGTTGTCCCGTTTAGAAAAACAGACACACCGGCATTCATTTTTGATTGATTGCTAACTGCTTGCTATACGAGAAAAAATGTATGTTCATCTTTTATAAATCAAGATCGATGCTATCACCCTGCAATTGAATTTTTTTGATTAACACATTACCCTTTTCAAAAACCGTGGGTTGTTTTCCGCCAACCGAAATGCTAAAAGCACCCGCATTAACCCTGCGCTTATTTTCCTTACTTATTATAGAAAAGTCAGCAGTTTTTAGTAAAAAAGAAACTGTTTTCTTCTCCCCCTTTTTTAGGTTGATCTTTGCGAAGCCTTTTAAACTGCGTAGCGTATTGGTGGTATTACCATTCGAATTCTGCAGGTATAATTGGGCCAGTTCTTCACCGTCCCTGTTTCCTGTATTTTGTACATCGGCTGTAACAGTAACCCTGTCACCAATTTTTACAACCGATGAAATTTTTAAATTGGTATAGGTAAATCTTGTGTAGCTTAATCCGTAACCAAATTCGTATAATGGTTTACCCGTGTAATAGCGATAGGTTCTACCTTTCATATTGTAATCTTCAAAAGCTGGCAACTCTTTTTCTGAAGTATAAAAGGTAACCGGTAATCTTCCCGAAGGATTAAACTTTCCTGTGAGCACATCAGCAATGGCAGTACCCGCCTGCTGTCCGCCATACCAGGTTTCAATAATGGCCGGTATATTTCCTTTTTCCCAGTTAATGGCTATGGCACTACCATTTACTAAAACCAATACAACTGGTTTACCTAAGGCTGCAATTTTTTTAATTAGGTTTTGCTGCACCTGCGGCAGCTCTAATTTTGTTCGGTCGCCTTTATTAAAGCCATCCAAAACAATATCCATCTGTTCCCCTTCGATCCTTGGAGAAAGACCCATACATAAAACCACTACATCAGCTTGCTTTGCAATTGCGACGGCTTCTGCTTCATAGTTTGTATTGGGTATTTCCCAATTTAATTTTACAATAGCGTTAGCGCCGGTGTTGGAATAATTTATTTTTACTGCATACAATTTATCAGCGTTCAATGTGATTTTTTTATACTTGTGGTCTGCACCGTCTGGATTGCTGTATTTAAATAAAGTGGTATCCTCTACTAACAGTTCAAAGTTGCTGCTGCCGTACATGTCTAAAAAATAATCCCCTGACACCGGTACTTTCAGGTAGCCCTGCCAGCGAACTGAAAAATTAAAAGGGTCTATCGAAGGAGCAGGCGCTTTGTTTATCCATAAAAAATCAATTGCCGGGTCCACACGGGATAAAACTGCTGCGCCGGAAAAAGTATTGTTACTGTAGTAATTTCCGGTGAGTCCATGCCCGGTCATTTCTTTAGTGGTAAAAAGATAGTCAGCAGCAATCAATTTAGGTACCGGCAAACCAGTAGCATGAGCTGAACCCTGCGCATACAGAATTTTGGTATAGGGCAATTGTTTTCTTAATCCCTTCAATGGCGTAATTATTTCTGAAGGCAGGCCGTTGTAATTGGCCAACAATACTTCTTCATCGTCCGCATTCGGTCCAATTACTGCCAGGGTTCTGATATTATTTTTCAGGGGTAAAAGACTGTTGGTATTCTTCAATAATACAATTGATTTTCTTGCTGCTTCCAAAGAAAGCTGGATATGCGCTTCACTTTCAACAACACTGTATGGAATCTGGGTGAATGAAACTTTTTTCGGGTCATCAAAAGATCCCAATAAAAACCGGGCAGTAAACAATCTTCTCAAGGCCTTGTCCAGTTCAGCTTCGGTAATTAGATTTTTTGCTACTGCTTTATCCAACGCATTGAAGGCACCACCACATTCCAAATCCACACCAGCTTTAATTGCTAATGCCGATGCTTCTTCGGCCGTTGGTACTTTTTCGTGCGCCCCTTTACGATAAATATTGCTAACTGCCCCACAATCGGTAACAATAAAACCTTTAAAGCCCCATTGGCGGCGTAGCAAATCAGTTAGTAAATAATCATTGCTGCAACAAGGCTCGCCCCGATAGGCATTGTAAGCACACATTAAAGAATATACACCGGCATTTTTAACCGCAGATTTAAAAGCCGGTGTATAGGTTTCCCAAAAATCATTTTCAGTTGGATTTACGTTAAAACCACTACGCCCCTCCTCGGGTCCACTGTGTGCCACAAAATGCTTGATAGTGGCGATTGTTTTAAAGTAGGTTGGGTGATTGCCCTGTAAACCCCTGATAAAAACATTGGCCATGTTGCTGGTAAGAAAGGGATCTTCACCATAGGTTTCCATACCTCTGCCCCAGCGGGGATCACGAAAAATATTGATATTGGGTGTCCAGAAATTTAATCCTGTATAAATGCCCCGTTGATTGCTGTTGGCAAAGTATTCATGTTTTGCTCTCGCTTCATCAGAGATAGCAATGGCAACTTTACTCATCAATATGGTATCAAACGTAGCGGCCAAACCAATGGCTTGTGGAAACACCGTGGCTTTACCTGCCCTTGCCACACCATGCAAACATTCGTTCCACCAGTTATAAGCAGGAATTTTTATTCCATTGCTATCGATAGCAGATCCTTTGTTCATCAGCAATTTTATTTTTTGCTGTAAACTTAGTTTTAAAATAATATCATTTACCCTTAGTTCTACCGGTAGGTCCGAATCCAAATATGCAGGAAGCTTGGTTTGCGCTATAACACTGCTACTAATGACTGCAAGTATAACTGCAACAGTAATTATCAAAAATCTGCTCTTCGCTTTTTTCATATTGGTGCTCTCCTATTACTTATTAGTTGGTAACTGTGTGCGACAATATTGATTTCAATTGCTTCAGTGATCTTGACATATGTGTTTTTACCGTAAGCGGAGAAATACCCAACCGTTCGCCAATCTTTGCATATGAAAGATTTCCTTCCCTTGCCAATTTAAAAACGATCTGTTGATGTTCAGTCAAAGATTTTAGTGCCTTCCGAAATACCTGCTGGTAATCTGCATCCTGTAGTTTATTTAAAGTAGAATCATCATATTCATGCTTCCCCGCATTCTTAAAATTATCAGCTGCTTTCCATTCCAAAGCTTTTCGCTTCAACCTGTTTATAGTGTTGTTTTTAGCCACCGAAAATAACCATCCTTCTACGGGTGTACCACTTTTAATATTGCTGCGTTCAGACCAAAGCTTCATAAACACATCCTGCACCACTTCCTGTGCATTGGCAGGCGATTTTAAATAGCGCAGCGCTACCTGATAAATCCGGTGATGATAGGTGTTATAGATGAATTGAAAATTATTTTCAATATCAGCAGCTATCAAACTCCCATTTATTTTTTGAGGGATATTGCGATTACTGGTTAATAAGGGTGCATCATTTGCAATACCATTGCTGTAGTTAGATTTGTTCATATAGCAGACAATTTAGATGATCAATTAATATTCAATTATATTGAATTCTAATTTTACAATGGAAAATTAATTATATTTTGCGGAATGACCAAAAAACGTTGTCATTCTCTTCAAAATGTACGGCTATTTTAAATTTTTATAATATTGAATGCAGTTTCACTATTATAAAAACTCTTGCCAAAATATGGTACCGGTAAATACCGGGCTGGTATTTTAAATTTGTTGCCGTCAAAAAAAGTAAGCCGTTGACATGTTTAGGGTTTATTCAACGGCTTGGCCCCCAAATATTCTTAAATTTTTTGCCTTGTAGAAGTAAATACCGGCCAGCATTTCTGCCTGAGAAAAGCCAAACCTGCCTTTTTACTTTTCCAAGGATGCTATCAGATCATGTCCGCCAAATTATAGGGGGTAAAGAAAGTATGAAAGTGCAGTTTGGGAACAAGTTGCAGGTTAGCTTGGGAGCAGGTAACACGTTCTTTGCCGATTTTTCCTTTGAGGCTTTCAATGAAAACGGAATGTCTGCACTTACCTTGTTATCTTCCGAAAGCGGATTATCAGTGGATTTCCTGCCTTTACCGCAGGATGCAG
>JBBQQP010000225.1:0-6040 GCA_038215675.1 Chitinophagales bacterium
ATGACCATCTTACCCAACATGGATATCCTGGTGATCCAGCGCCGTGGCGAAATTATGTTGTATAAAAACGATACCAAAAAAGTGAAACAAGCTGGCTTTTTAGAAGTGTATTCTAAATCTTCTACGCCCGGCGTAAATGTAGAAGAAGGAATGCTCGGTTTGGCAAAAGATCCGGACTTTGCAAAAAATAATTGGATCTATATTTACTACAGTCCTAAGGATATTTCGGTAAATCGTTTATCACGATTTATATTTAAAAATGATACACTCGATAGGGCTACAGAAAAGGTAATACTCGATGTGAAATCCGACCGGGAAATTTGTTGCCATACCGGCGGCTCCATTGCATTTGGTCCCGATAAATTATTGTATTTTTCTGCGGGTGATAATGCAACGCCCTTTGATGAAGGTGGCGCCAAATATGTAAACAGCGGGTTTGGGCCATTGAATGATTTTTCGCCTCGGCCGCAATATGATGCCAGGCGATCTTCCGGTAATACCAACGATCTGCGGGGTAAGATTATGCGTATCAAAATCAATGCCGATGGCAGCTACGAAATACCGGAGGGCAACTTGTTTCCAAAGGGCACTCCTAAAACAAGACCTGAAATTTATGTGATGGGCAATCGCAATCCTTACCGTATTACTGTTGATCAAAAAAACAGTTTTTTATATTGGGGCGAAGTTGGTCCCGATGCAGGTAAAGACAGTCTTGCTACCCGTGGCCCTCGTGGATATGATGAAGTAAACCAGGCACGCAAAGCTGGTTATTTTGGATGGCCATTATTTGTGGGCAATAATTATGCGTATCGCCAATTTGATTATGGTAGCGGTAAAAGTGGAGCCGCATTCGATCCGCAAAAGCCCATCAATAATTCAAAACACAATACCGGCTTAACGGAATTGCCACCGGCACAGCCAGCATTTATCTGGTATCCATATGGAACTTCGCCCGATTTTCCGCAGGTAGGAACCGGCGGTAGAAATGCAATGGCAGGGCCAGTCTATTACACCGATCTGTTTCCAAAAGAAACCCGTCTGCCGGATTACTACAACAAAAAATTATTTATTTATGATTGGATCCGTGGCTGGATAAAAGCAGTTACAATGCTGCCCAATGGCGACTTTGATAAGATGGAACCTTTTGATGCTTCGCTGAAAGTAAACGCCTTAATTGATATGGAAATTGGTCCCGATGGAAAGTTATATTTATTGGAATACGGCAGTGGCTGGTTTTCAAAAAATGCAGATGCAGGGTTGGCCAGAATTGATTTTAATGCAGGTAACAGGCCGCCGGAAATTACGGCTTTCAATATTGATAAAACAACCGGCGTATTGCCCTTTAAAGTAAAGATGAAAGTAGATGCCAACGATCCTGAGAAAGATAAAGTAACCTATCTCTGGGATATGGGCGATGGTACAAAAAAAGAAACAGCTGTTCCCGAACTGGAATATACTTACACAACTACAGGCGATTTTAAAATTTTGGTAGAGGCTAAAGACAGCAAAAAGGCTTCTTCAAAAAGCAGTGTCCTCAATGTGTATGCAGGTAATGAAACACCAGCCGTGAGCATCGCTTTAACAGCGGGCAATCAATCGTTTTATTTACCAGGCACACCGCTGAATTATGCCGTTACAGTAACAGACAAAACAGATACGGCGGCAATTGATCCAGCCAATCTTTTTGTGTCGGTCGATTATATGGAAGGCTTTGATAAAGCGGGTTTACCAATGGGCCACCAGCAGGGAACAGCAAGTATCAGTGGAAAGAATCTGATCTTTTCAACGGATTGTAAAAGCTGCCATAAGGAAGCAGAAAAATCGGTAGGGCCGTCGTTTGTGCAGGTGTCGGAGAAGTACGCCAAAGATCCCAATGTGGTTAGTTATCTTACTCAAAAAATAATTAAAGGCGGTGGCGGTGTTTGGGGGGAAGTAGCCATGGCAGCGCATCCAACACTTACAGAAGCCGATGCTCACCAGATGATTGGCTGGATCATGTCGCTTACCAATAAAGCAGCTATTAAAAAATCGTTGCCCGCAACCGGGAGCATCGTTCCACCGGTAGATGCAAAGCCAAACAATGTATTGATTTTGTCGGCAAGTTATACCGATAAGGGCGGTAATAATAGCAAGGTATTAACCGGCAGTAAAACTTTTTCATTGCGTAGTAACACCATCGCTGTGAGTGGTGCTGAAAAACTAAATGGATTTACATTTGTTAAATTCAATGGCAACAATGTATTGGTATTTCCAGCCACCCAAGGTTGGTTTGCAATGGACTCAATTGACCTTACCGGGGTAGGCGTTTTAAATATTGCATTAGGATGGCAAACCGCACCAAAAGCAGGCGTAAGTTTTGAAGTAAGACAGGATGCGCCGGGTGGAAAATTATTGGGCAAAGGCACTATGCCGGTGCCCGGTAAAGGCCAGCAGGGAGGCATTGTAAAAGCGCCAATAGAGGCCGTAACGGATGGTAAGTTTCACGCCGTTTATTTTGTTTATAAAGCAACAGAAGCTTTACAGGCGGGTGTAAGGTCGGTTCAGTTTAGCGGGAGCAAGTAGGGGGAAATGGTGAAGGATGAATTGTGAATAGTGACCCGATAGCTCCTATGTTTGCAAAAGTAAAAATAGTTCTTTGAGATTATATAAAAATGTACCAATAGCTTTGAATTAAATAAGTGAAAAGGGATGAGAGTACATTCGATAGCATACAGCATTATTGCATGTAGTCCGATAGAAATAACCTCATTCTTTTTTATTTCTTGGAGTTTGAACAGAATGTAAGGAATAGCACCATGTGTTATATCCAGAATATCCAACCAGGAGACAAAACGAAGGGAAATTTTTCACTTATCATTTAAAAACAAAATGGTATGCAAAAAGAAGAAAAAGTAGTAAAACAAGTATTGGGTATTGATGTAGCCCAGGATGAATTAGTAGTTTGTTTAGGCAAAATGGATGATGACTGGACACCCGTTTTGGTTGCCCATAAAACATTCGTCAATAAACCAAAAGGATTTAAGGAGTTGATTGACTGGGTTAAAAAACTTACAGATCCGGTTGTTCCAGTTCGTTATGTAATGGAAGCCACAGGTGTTTATCATGAGTCGTTTGCCTATTTTTTACATGAGCAGAGTTTATTGGTAAGCATTGTTCTGCCCAACAAAATCAGCAACTACGCCCGTACATTAAATATAAAAACAGTAACAGACAAAACAGCATCAGAAGCTATTGCAATGTTTGGTTTAGAAAAAAAACTGGATTGTTGGGAACCTCCGAAAGGTATTTACAAAAAGTTGCAGCAGCTTACCAGGGAAAGAGGACAGTTAATAGATGAAAGAACAGTTATCAAAAATCAGTTACATGCTGAAAAAGCTGAAGCAAAGCCTTACCAGGAAAGCATTGACAGAGCAAACGAGCGGGTGGTATTGCTTGATAAGCAGGTAGCACAGATTCTACAGGAAGTAAAAGAACTGATTAATACAGAGGTGGAAGTAAAGAAAATAGTTTTGCTGATTTGTACCATACCTGGCATAGGTCTCTTGACGGCTGCCATTATATTAGGAGAAACCAATGGCTTTGAACTGATACGCAATAAAAGCCAATTGACGAGTTATGCAGGTCTTGATGTAAAGGAAAAGCAATCAGGCACGTCAGTAAAAGGGAAACCTCGTATATCAAAAAAGGGAAACAGACATTTACGAAAAGCCATGCACTTGCCAGCACTTGCGGCAATTAGGCACAATGAACGATACAAAGCGATCTTTGTAAGACTGGTATCCAAACACGGTATAAAATTAAAAGCAGTCGTAGCTGTTCAACGAAAATTATTAGAGATGACTTTTACAATATTTAAAACAAAAACAAAATTTGATAAAGAATTCTTTACAGAAAAAGTTGAAAGTGAAGAATTAGCAGCACAATAAAAAAATTAGCGGGCAGTACAAATACTGCCCAGCTAAACAGGCTAACTTAAAGTTGCCTAAAAAACAAAAATACACAAAAAATATTTGGGTACTTAACACAGAATCTATCGGATCATACTATCTATCCCGTTATTCGGGGCTCTTCAATAGAACGTTGTCAATTAATAAGCGAGGCATACGCTCCAATGGGCAAACAGGCTCGGTTTCATCTTGTACAATTTATGGAGCCATTGACAGCTCTTCCGTAAAGACAATCGTTTATTCCATCCGGTAGCTATCGATTGCACCATTTTTCAAGTCGCTTGTTCACAAAGCGCAATAGGTAGTTCAGGTTTCTTTTTATAAAATGGCAGTAGTAGTTTTGCCAGCCGCGGATAAACGGATTTAATAGACTAGCTACCACGTAAATACTACCTGTTCGGGTGTATAAACGAAGGCTGCGGATTTTATCTATGATCGATTTCTTTGACGAGGGCGATGACGATGGAAGTACCAACAGTTTCCACCCGATAACTATCTGGTCCCCTGCCTCTTTTACCAATTGTAGTGTTATCGAAAAGCCACCCATCCGATAGCTATTTGATTCAAAACTGTGAACAGTTGCTATGTTATGGGTGTTAGTATTTCGGGTTAAACATACAATCCGGGTTTTGGGATACCATCAATTATTATGAGGTATGTTACCCGGTACAAAATTTAGAAATGCTTTAAAACCAGCACTGTATTTTTTATGATCCACCTTGTAGTAATAGGCCCCTTTCTTGGAGTTTAGTTTATCCTTGTCTTTTAATTTTACCAGTAATTTTGTTGATAGTAATTTACGGTTAAAATTTCCTTTGTCAAATTCTATATTGTAAACCGCCTGGTATAAACTCTGCAATTGTGGCATAGTAAATTTAACCGGCAATAGTTCAAATAACAGTGGATGAAGCGCTGCTTTATAACGCAATTTTTCCTTTGCAAGTTCGACAATCCGCTTATGATCAAAAATCAAATCGGGCAACTGGTTAATCGGAAACCAGGCGGGGTGATAATCTTCATTGATCTGCTGTTTATATTTTTGTATATCAATTAAAGCAAAGTAAGCAATTGAAATAGTTCTTTCAACCAAATCACGATCAGGGTCCGTAAAGGCATGTAACTGCTCCATGTACAAGCCATCCAGACCCGTAAGGTCTTTCAACACCCTTGCTGCTGCTCCCTCAGCGCTTTCGTTTTCGCTTACAAAGCCACCCACCAAACTCCACTTACCCTTGAATGGTTCAAAGCTTCGTTGAATTACCAACAACTTCAGGTCTACTCCATCATAGCCAAAAATGATACAGTCAACTGCAAATAAAAATCGCTTTTGTAAAGAATAACGTTTCATACCTAATGAATTTCCATGCAGACTTTAATATTAAATAAAATGTATTAAAAAAATCATCCTCAATCCTGGATTTTTACGATCCTTTTTGTTACTTAAAAGACGATGAATGCCCGGTTCGAAGATTTACAGTTATCGGATAAACAAAACTTCCGAAGTTTTTAAAACTCCGGAAGTTTTGATACAATGATATTTTACTTTAGGTTAATCTTTTACGTCAATGAATGCTCATTATCACATTTAATTCCCCCCAAAGCCCTTGACACAATTTCAATTTAGTTTATTCGGGCCACCTGAAAACCTTTAAAACCACTGAAACTATCTCTACCAGAACTTAGCATACAATGCAAAAATAATCAACAGTGTTACCACAATTAAAGCGGTGGTAGACGGTTTCAGTTTAAACATACTTTTATCCAGTTCAAATGCTTTTGGATTTATTTTTGGCCCGGCCATACTCACAACTACCATAACAATCATCGTGAACATGAATGAAAGCCCCATGCAAATATGGAATGGAATTTCAAACCCTCCTTTTCCATTTGGAAAAGCCGTGTATAAGAATGTTTCATTTCCAAATAATGCCGGTGCAAATTCATTGAATAAAACAGACAAAGCAAAACCGGTGATTAAACCCGCAATGGCTGCAGCTCCTGTTGTTCTTTTCCAGAACATACCTAAAAGAAACATGGCGAATACACCAGGACTAATAAAGCCGGTATATTTTTGAATGTAGGTAAATCCACCT
>JBBQQP010000226.1:0-6033 GCA_038215675.1 Chitinophagales bacterium
CTTTGATCTTTTTATCAAAATCTATTCATTTACTTATTTAGGCATTGCTTTTATTTTATTGGCATATTTGTTATCAAAAGGATATGTACACCTCACTTTTAAAGTAAGCATTGTTTCAAAAAAATATTTCAAAAAAATACTCAGTCTTATCAAATTTATATATCCGGGGACATTGGTATACGTCATTGCAAGTGTATTTGATACCATTGTACTGGCCTCTGTTTCTGCAAACGGACTTGCAGCGGTGGCGGTTTATTCACTCGCTCAAAATATGGCAAGTTTGATACAGGCGCCGCAGCGTGGCATTATATCGTCGTCCATTGCAGCACTATCTAAGGCATGGAAAGACAAAGACTACAAAAGAATCAATTGGATCTACAAGCAATCCTCCATCAACCAGTTAATATTTGCCGTAGGAATGTTTGCATTGATATGGCTCAATTTTGCAGACGGGATTTTTACCTTTCATTTACAGAGTGGATACCTCGATGCCAAATGGGTTTTCTTCTTTATTGGCTTGTGGCGGATTATAGATATGGGCACTGGCGTAAACAGCCAGATCATTGGCACATCAACCTTGTGGAAATTTGAATTTTTTACAGGAATTATTCTGTTGCTCGTTACACTCCCGCTCAACTATATATTAACCAAATATTACTTTGGTGTAGCGGGTCCGGCCATCGCTAACCTTTTTACTTTTACCGTTTACAATGCCATCAGGTTCTGGTATTTGAAGAAAAAGTTCAACATGCAACCCTTTACTAAAAAAACTTTGTACACCATACTACTCGGCGTATCCGCCTTCTTCCCTTGCTACTTTTTATTCAATCAATACCAGGGTTTTATGTGGCTGCTCATCAGAAGCACCTGCTTCCTTGCCATCTATGGTTCGGGTACCATTCTCTTAAAATTATCTTCTGATATTTTACCAATATGGAATACCATACAAAAAAAGATAGGCATAAAAAAAGGAGAATAAATTCTCCTTTTAATACTCTTATGTAATCATTATTTAGGTGAAATTCAAAAGCTATTCCACTTTTGATACTGCAAAAGATATCCTTCCACCAGAAATAAATTTCTTTTGATAGTAGCCGTCCTCTAAACTACTGATGGTAACGCCGGCATTTGTACTGCTGTGCACAAAATAGTAGTTGCCAAGATAAAGTCCAACATGACTCACACCACCCCGGGTATTAAAAAACACCAAATCGCCTTCTGCCAAATCTTCAACAGCCAGCTTTTCACAAACATCATATTGTTCTTTTGCAGTGCGTGGTAAATTGGCGCCAAATAGTGCTGACGATAATTTACCGGTAAATGCGCTACAATCAATTCCATTTTTATCATTGCCACCATATTGATACCGGGTTCCCCACCACTCTTCAATAAAGTTGTAAAGCGGGTAGTTTGAGATACTTTCCACTTCTCTATCCATCATCACGGCATACTTAAATTGAAGGCGGGAACATTGCTCAATATTACCCACAAAACCAACTCTTGCAACAGATGGAATATTTATCCTGGTGTCATTTAACATTGCTTTTTCATCAGTCACCATAACTACATTATTTGTAGCCTCTGGCTGAATTTCTATAGCATCAATAAATTTTGGAGATTTTTTGGGCGGTACCCTGTCAGCAAATCTTTCAATATTGACGTTGGGTTGAGCTTTTACAGATATTGTTGTTCCTGAAAAAATGCCGGTGGCAACAGCAACAAAAAATAAGTGTTTCATACGTAAAATTGGAGGTTTACACGTAAGTACAACTTAATCTTGTGTTATTCATTCGTCTTTGTCAATCTTTAATTACGCTATTTATCTTTCCTGATCTATGAACCTTGTAATACAAACAATTAATAAATAAATTTCTTAAATGCGTCGCAAAGCTAAACTTCCATATCCATAAAGACAAGCTTTAAAAGTTAAACTGCCGAAAGCCATTGCAAAGCGTTTTTAAATGAACGGATATTCTAAGACATTATTTTACTAAATAGTAAGGAATTTAAAGATATAGGGTGTTGTAATTTAAACAGGCAATTGAAGAAATCATCACTGCATAAAATATATCTTCGGCATCCAGTACATTTCTGTTTGATAAAACAAGCGCTGAATACAACTTCAACTTACCATCAGGTAACTGAAAATTCACTTCTACGATATCTCGTTGATTTATGCTCATTACAGATATTTTGCGATGGCTTTATTTTTCTTTTTCAAATTAGCCCTTTTTATCAGTTCATGTTCTTGTAAGGCATTAATCATAGCAGCAGGTTTTTTAATGGTGGAAACTTTTTTCACAAAGTCAATTGAAGAAAGCATAGAAGCAAGTTCTTTGGCTTTGGTACCTGATTCTATTTCAATGAGAAGTTTTTGCATACTAAATATTTTTACTAAAAATTAGTTATTTTTTATCTTCGACGTTTATAAAAGCATCATCAACAAACTATTGATTGTAAATTATACTTCAAAAAAATAATTTAAACATCGACTCAAATATCTGCTTTATTATATCCTGATCGAAACAATTTGGTATCAGTATAATCCCGGGCAATTTATTGAAATATTCAATCAATTACCCTTTTTAAGGTCTGTCAATACGATGCACAAAAAATCCAGCTAAGTAAAAAATGTTGATAAAGAATATTTATACCTGGATGACTTTATAGATACCGTACAAGAGTGCACTAGCTGAGCAGGTTTTATACATATTAGCAATTTATAAGAAGGTCAACTAAAATGTGGGTTATTATATTTTAATAGCAGCATCGCCGGTTGTAAATTTGCGTTTCTAAAGATTATCTTGTCATCATTCAATAACACCACCCGGAGGTTTGGTTTTTATGAATTTTTCTCACTTACACGTACATACCCAGTTCTCGTTACTTGATGGAGCGGCCTCCATCAAAAACTTATACCAAAAAGCCATTGCCCAAAAAATGCCGGCACTTGCCATTAGTGATCATGGTAATATGTTTGGCGTATTTGAATTTGTAAAGGAAGCCTACAAACATAAGAACGACGACAAAACCCTGAAAGTAAAACCTATTGTAGGTTGCGAGTTTTACATTACCACCGACCGCCACCGCAAAACATTCAGCAAAGAAGAAAAGGATCCCCGCAATCACCAGATACTGTTGGCAAAAAATGACATTGGGTACAAGAACCTCGTAAAGCTAACCTCACTTGGATACATTGAAGGAATGTACTCCAAGTATCCCCGTATTGATAAAGAACTGATTCACAAATACCATGAAGGATTGATTGCCACCACCTGCTGCCTGGGCGCATTGGTACCACAAACGATTTTAAAAAAAGGAGAAGCCGAGGGCGAAAATGAATTTAAATGGTGGCTCAATATTTTTCAGGATGATTATTATGTTGAATTACAACGCCATGGTATTCCAGACCAGGAAAAGGTAAACATTGTGCTGCTGAAATTTGCAAAAAAGTACAATGTAAAAGTAATTGCCAGCAATGATTCTCATTATGTAGATCAAAAGGACTCCAATGCACATGATATTTTATTGTGCATCAATACCGGTGAAAAACAGGCTACGCCGAAATGGAGCGAAACATCGGATGATGATGTGCTGATAAAAAACAAGCGCTTTGCTTTTCCCAACGACCAGTTTTATTTAAAAACTGCCGAAGAGATGACTAAGGTATTTGAAGATATACCGGAGGCCATTGACAATACAAATGAGATTGTATCCAAAGTTGATTTACTGGATTTAAAAAGAGACATCCTGCTCCCCCATTTTGTGGTTCCGCCCAACTTTAGCAGTCAGGATGAATACTTATCTCACCTTACCTGGACGGGCGCAAAAGAACGCTATAAAATTTTTACCCCGGAAACAGAAGAGCGGATCAATTTTGAATTGGGCGTAATTCGTGAAATGGGTTTTGCCGGTTACTTCCTGATTGTATCTGATTTTATTGTTGCCGGTAAAGAAATGGGCGTATTTGTGGGTCCGGGCCGTGGTTCTGCCGCCGGAAGTGTGGTAGCCTACTGTATTGGAATTACCAATATTGACCCGATTAAATACAAGCTGCTGTTTGAAAGGTTTCTAAATCCGGAACGTAAGTCGATGCCGGATATTGATACGGATTTTGATGATGAAGGAAGACAAAAAGTAATTGACTATGTGGTACAAAAATATGGTAAGAGCCAGGTGGCGCAGATCATTACTTATGGCACCATGGCTGCAAAATCAAGTATTGCGGATGTGGCCAGGGTAATGGATTTACCGCTGACAGAGAGCAGGGCTTTGTCTAAACTGGTTCCTGAAAAACCGGGTATTAATTTAAAGCGTTTGCTACATGCTCCAATGACAACAAAGGAAGCAAAAGACGGCGTAAAATCGCTGGAAGAAAAAGAACAATTACAGGCGGAAGATTTTGAAAACATCAAAAAGCTTCGGGAGATATATAATGGCAAAGACTTACACAGTACCATTTTGCATGAAGCAGAAATATTGGAAGGTTCGGTTCGAAATACCGGTATCCATGCATCTGCTATCATCATCGCACCAAGAGATTTGACAGATTTATTGCCGGTAGCATCTTCTAAAGAATCTGAATTATGGCTTACCCAAATTGAAGGGGGCTCTATTGAAGAAGCAGGCGTAATCAAGATGGACTTTTTGGGCTTAAAAACCCTGAGTATTTTAAAAACAGCCTTATCCTTAATTAAACAGAATCATGGAGTAAGCATTGCCATCGATGACATCCCCTTAGATGATGAGCTCACCTACAAACTATACCAGCAGGGCGATACAAACGCTACGTTCCAGTTTGAAAGTGTGGGCATGCAAAAATACCTGCGGGAATTGAAGCCGGATAAATTTGCGGATTTGATTGCGATGAACGCCTTATACCGTCCAGGGCCAATTGCCTATATCCCGGAATACATTGATAGAAAAAATGGCAAGAAGCAAGTAGTATTTGATTTGCCAGACATGGAAGAATACCTGCAGGAAACCTATGGCATCACGGTGTACCAGGAACAGGTAATGCTACTCTCGCAAAAGCTGGCTGGTTTTAGTAAAGGGGATGCGGATATTCTGCGTAAAGCAATGGGTAAAAAACAAATTGCCATCCTCGATAAAATGAAGGTGCAGTTTGTAGATGGTGCCACGGCAAAGGGACATGCAAAAGATAAGCTGGAAAAAATATGGACCGATTGGGAAGCATTTGCACAATATGCTTTTAATAAATCTCACTCTACCTGTTATGCTTTTGTGGCCTACCAGACCGCTTATTTAAAAGCACATTATCCCAGTGAATATATGGCGGCAGTATTAAACCATGCCGGCAGTATTGATAAGATTACTTTCTTTATGGAAGAGTGTAAACGAATGGGACTGAAAGTATTGGGACCTGATATCAATGAGTCGAATAATGGTTTTGCAGTGAATCAAAAAGGAGAAATTCGTTTTGGTTTTAGTGGATTAAAAGGCGTAGGTGAAAACGCGATTGAATCAATCATTGAAGAACGAAAAAAACACGGGCATTACACTTCTTTGTTCGATTTAGCAAAAAGAGTAAATCAGCGTGCTGCCAATAAAAAATCATTGGAAAGTTTAATCTATTCTGGTGCCTTTGATTGTTTTAAAGATATCACCCGTGCTCAGTATTTTCATGTAGCACCGGGCGATGTACAGGGATTGGAGAAGATTCTTAAATTTGGTAGTGTTTACCAGTTTCAAAATGCAACGGCCAGCAACACGTTGTTTGGCGATTTGCAGATGCCGGATATTGTGCCACCAAAATTATCGCCCTGCGATCCCTGGCCATTGGCCGAGCAACTGGATTTTGAAAAAGACGTCACCGGTATGTACATGAGCGGTCACCCGCTGGATAATTTTAAATTTGAAATGCGGCATTACAATATTTCACCGCTGTCAGATTTTAATGAATTTAAAACAGCCATTAATACCCAACTTAATCCGGGCAAGTCATTTCGTTTAGCCGGGCTGGTAGTAGAAGCCCAGCAACGACTTACCAAAACAGGTAAAAACTTTGCGATA
>JBBQQP010000227.1:0-6027 GCA_038215675.1 Chitinophagales bacterium
TTTCTGTTGGATACAACTGATAGCAAGGCTCACTTTGCCAAAAGGCACGGCTCTCAATATCCATTGCTGAAATCCTACCATAAAAGGCAGCCCCGGTATCTACGTTCCAAACATTGCAGGCCTGCATCGGAACAGCAATCCCATAATTGGTGGTTGGGGTATGGCCAATATAAATTTCATTAAAAAGCAATAATCGCTTAGGATAAAACGGAGAGTCCTTTTTCAAAGCCGGGTGCATCGCCAAAGCCATTTCCCACAAAGTTCTATCCCAGGAATAATTGCTTTCATAGCGCTCCCGTTGCGGACCATGCATTGAAGAAAAGCCG
Organism: Chitinophagales bacterium; assembly: GCA_038215675.1. Classification (GTDB taxonomy): domain Bacteria; phylum Bacteroidota; class Bacteroidia; order Chitinophagales; family Chitinophagaceae; genus Ferruginibacter. The sequence goes on from JBBQQP010000227.1 coordinate 327, forward strand.
GCATGAATGAAAAGCCGGTTTTTTTCATCCACATAATAGTTTTTCATGTGTTCAAAAAATGACCTGTGTAACTTTTTTTCTGCGGCCGTTTTGTTTTTATAACTCGCTATGGTAGCTTTTCCACCATGCAGCAACCATGTTTCGTTGGCCGGTTCACCATTGAGCCATATTTCACACCAGGTATCATGATTGCCTTTTATAAAAACACAATCAAATTTTTTATTGAGTTCAATCAGGTAATCAATAGTAGCTGCAGACTCCGACCATCCATCCACATAATCACCTAAAAAAATAAGCCGATCGCCATTTTGCAGATTAATCTTTTGAATCAGTTCTCTTAAAGCTATTAAGGCTCCATGAATATCACCTATAACAAACGTACGGTTCATAACAACAAAATTATCAATTAACCACGGATACCCGCTTTTTTGCAATATTTGTTTGTAAAGAGCCTGCCCGTCTGTATCATTTTGTACTATTATTTTTTAAAACCACAAATAACCGGTTTTGTATTTTAAATAATTTACTATCTTTCAACTCTACCAATTTATAAATTATTTAGTATGATAATAGTAGCACTATACAACCTTAAGGGCGGTGTTGGCAAAACAGCCTCCTGTGTAAACTTTGCATATTTAGCCGCTAAAGATGGTTTTAAAACACTGTTATGGGATATCGACCCCCAGGGTTCCACCACGTTTTATTATAAAGTGAAACCTAAAGACGTTCAGGGAATAAAAAAGCTAATCAGCAAAGATGCCAATCTTGAAACGGCAGTGATGACTACCAATTATGAAAACCTGGAGATCATTCCAGCCGATCCGTCAGCAAAGAGTTTTGATATAATGGTAGAAGAAATGAAAGGAAATAAAAATAGGTTAAAGAGTATTTTGAAGCAGTTTGAAAATGAATATGACTTCGTTTTTATCGATTGCCCTCCCGGCTTTAGCGCCTTGAGCGAAAATATTTTCAGTGCAGCCGATGTTATTTTGATGCCCATCATCCCCACCACCTTATCCATCCGCACTTATAATATGGTGAAAGATTATTTCAAAGAAAAGGAACTGGATAGCACAAAACTGATGTGCTTTTTCACCATGGCCGATCTTAGAAAAAATATGCACAACGAAATAATGGAGCAGCTTTATAAAGACAAAAAATTCTTTCAGAACTATATTCCCTATTTATCGGATGTAGAAAAAATGGGTATTCACCGCCAACCCATAGAAGAGTTTGCTCCTAGTAGTTATGCAGCAAAATGTTACCACGAATTGTGGACAGAAATTAAAGAAGGCGTTGTGGCATAGATATAAAAAGGAGAAGGAAAATAATAGTACTGGAACAGATACACGCAGGGGCTTTCGGCTGCTGAAGAACGGAACATTCCGGTTCCGGCTATCCGCTCCCAGGGCCTCACTTCGCTGCGGTTCGTTCCGGGCTTTCCGCTCCCCTATCCAGTCGAAGATTCCTATTTTTTCAGGGCAGCCATTGAGCAGTTAAATAACTATTTAGCTTTGTCCACAATATAGATGACCACGTTCGGCCCTTTATTTTTTATACCAAACAAAATCAAAATATTTTATGAGAAGAGAAATCACAAATTGGTTTAGTCCTGCACTGCAACAGGAAATGCCAATCGCTGTGTACGGCGATTATGGTTTTGCATTGTTGTTAGTACCCACAGCCGGTGCCGATTACCTGGAATATGAACGCTTTCAACTCATTGACCATTTAAGTCCTTACATCAATGGTGGTAAAATAAAGGTGTTCTCAGTAAACAGCATCAACAAACAAAGCTGGATGAACAGTGAGATGCAGGGCGAACACAAGGCGATCCGTCACAATCAGTTCAACGAATACATTTACAACGAAGTAATTCCATTTATAAAAACCAACACTTCGTACGAAACGCCCATCATTATTTGTGGCGCCTCATTGGGCGCATTGCATAGCATGAATCTTTTCTTAAAACGCCCCGATTTAATCAACGGCGTAATAGCCATGAGTGGTGTGTATGATTTAACCGAGTACACCAAGGGGTTTTTTGACGAACAGGTTTACTATAACTCACCCATGCATTATATGCAAAACCTTACAGACCATGGAATACTGGAGCAAATTCGGCAAAGCAAACACATCCATATTTTAACCGGCTCTGGTGATTATGAAGACCCTGAAGCAGGCAAAGGCTTTGCTGGTGTATTATACAATAAAGGGATCAATTATGAACTAAGTGTATGGGGCAGCGAGTGGAAACACGACTGGCCAACCTGGCGTGAAATGTTACCGTTGTGGATTGATACAAGGTTTTAATCAAGCGCACGCATCAACAATAAATGTTTTAAAGCCATTTCATTTAGTTGGAATGGCTTTTACTTTGCTCGTAATTAAGCCAAAGCTTTTTTACAATTTACATTAAAGACTTACTTTTACCGCATGCAAAAAAAGTTATTTCTCCTCGATGCTTTTGCCCTTGTTTTCAGGGCGTATTATGCACTCATTCGCAATCCACGCATTACCAGCAAGGGAAGAAACACCAATGCCCAGTTTGGTTTTACCAATACCTTAATTGACCTGATCAACAACCAAAAGCCAACCCACATGGCAGTGTGTTTTGATACGCATGCGCTTACGGAGCGGCACATAGATTTTGCCGATTACAAAGCCAATCGCCAGGAAACACCGGAAGATATTCTTTCTGCAGTGCCGGATATCAAGCGAATCATCGAAGCGCTGAATATTCCGGTAGTGGCCATTGATGGATACGAAGCGGATGATGTAATTGGTGCTCTTGCAAAGCAGGCCGAGAAGGAAGGCTACGAAGTCTTTATGGTTACGCCGGATAAAGATTACGGACAACTGGTTTCGGAGAATATCAAAATATATAAACCGCCTTACCAGGGCGGCAGTATCGAAATACTGGGCCCAACAGAAGTGTGTGAAAAATGGGGTATTAAAAATGTAAGCCAGGTAATTGATATTTTAGGATTGATGGGCGATGCGGTAGACAATATTCCCGGGATAAAAGGAATCGGTGAAAAGACCGCCGCTAAATTATTACAGGAATACGAAACACTGGAAAATATCCTCGCCAATGCAGATAATATTAAAGGATCGGTTGGCGAAAAAATAAGGGCCGGTAAAGACATGGCCATCCTGAGTAAAAAACTGGCTACCATTATCATCAATGTACCCACCGAATTTCACGAAGAAAATTTCAGGATCAAGGAAATGAACCGGGAGGCTTTAAAAGAAGTTTTTATAGAACTGGAATTTAAGGCGCTGAGTAAAAGAATTTTGGGTGAAGAAATTATACTGGAGCCAGCAAATGGTAATGGTGAGCCTTCATCAGCCAAACCAGCTCCAGCAACCGGCCAGTTGAATTTATTTGGAAATGCCGTTGAGCAATCTCCGGTGAAAGAATCAAATTTTACTGATTCAGAAATTGGTGTAGGAAACGACCTGGTGGCGGATAAAAATATCAACAATACGCCGCACAATTATATCCTGGTAAATACAGGCGAAGAAATAGCAGTGTTGGTAAAAACATTGTCGGGCGAAAATGAAATTTGTTTTGATACAGAAACAACCGGGCTGGATGCCAATAACGCAGAATTGGTTGGTTTAAGTTTTTCAATAACGCCGGGCGAAGGATATTATGTTCCGTGTCCGGCCGACAGGGAGGAATGCATACAACTATTAAAAGAGTTTGAACCCCTGTTCAATGACATAACCAAAACATGGATTGGGCAAAATATCAAGTACGATATGCTGATGTTGAAATGGGTTGGCTTTGAACTAAAAGGAAATATTTTTGATACCATGCTGGCCCACTATGTATTGGAGCCGGAGGGCAAAAGAAATATGGATGCGCTGAGTGCGAAATACCTTGGCTACATGCCTGTGTCTATTACAGAACTGATTGGTAAAAAAGGCAAGGGGCAGGGAACGATGAGAGATGTAGAGTTGGAAAAGATAAAAGAATATGCTGCTGAAGATGCAGATATCACCCTTCAGTTAAAAAATGTTTTTTTACCACAACTAAAAACAAAATCCGTAGAAAATATTTTTTACGAAGTAGAAAATCCATTGGTGAAAGTTTTGACCGATATGGAATTTGAAGGCATTCGGGTTGATGAATCTTTTTTAAATGTGTATAGCAAGCAGTTGGAGATAGAGGCAAAAATTAGTGAAGAAAGTGTGTACGAACAAGCGGGCGTTCGGTTTAACCTGGCAAGCCCCAAACAATTGGGCGAAGTGTTGTTTGAAAAATTAAAATTGGATCCGAAAGCGAAAAAAACAAAAACCGGTCAGTATGCAACGGGTGAAGATGTGCTTGCAAAACTTGCCGTACAAAACAAAATTTGTGATGACATACTTGCTTTTAGAGAATTGACAAAACTAAAGAATACCTACATTGATGCATTGCCCGAATTGATCAATAAAAAGACAGGCAGGGTACATACCAGTTATGCGCAAGCGGTAGCTGTTACAGGGCGACTTAGCAGTACCAATCCCAACTTGCAAAATATTCCGGTGCGTACGGAAAGAGGCCGGGAAATAAGAAAAGCATTTATACCTAGAGATGAAAACCATGTATTGATTTCTGCCGACTATTCGCAAATTGAATTGCGCATTGTAGCCGCCATCAGCGGTGATGAAAATATGTGTGAAGCTTTTAAAACCGGCAAGGATATCCACACAGCTACCGCATCAAAAGTTTTTAACGTAGCAGAGTCAGCGGTTACAAAAGAAATGCGTTACAGGGCAAAGAGTGTAAACTTTGGAATTATTTATGGGCAGGGTGCATTTGGCCTGGCCGAAAACCTGGGCATATCAAGATCTGAAGCAAAAGAAATCATTGATAATTATAAAAAGCAATTTCCCAATATCCAAAAGTACATGGATGACACCATCAATTTTGCAAAGAAAAACGGATATGTAGAAACGCTGATGGGACGTAAACGTTGGCTAAGAGATATCAACTCCGCCAATTTTACGGTACGTGGATTTGCAGAACGCAATGCGATAAATTCGCCGATACAAGGTTCCGCTGCCGATATGATCAAGCTGGCGATGATAAAGATTCATTATGAATTTAAGCAGCGGGGATTTAAGTCAAAAATGTTGTTGCAGGTGCATGATGAACTGGTGTTTGATGCACACAGGGATGAGGTGGAACTGATAAAGCCGGTCATTTTAAGTTGTATGCAAACAGCACTGGCTTTGCCCAATGAAGTGCCAACCGATGCAGAGATTGGGGTGGGAGAGAATTGGTTGGAGGCACATTAGTTAGCCGACGCTCCCGGTGAGTCACCCTTTGGGGGTGACTCACCGGGAGCGTCGATATATCAATCAAACGATCGTTATTTTCGGGATACAAAATCAAACGATAATACAAAATTGATATTATTACAGAGAGTCAGTTGTTTCATCTGCGGTTACAGCCTGGCTCTCGAAAAATCCGCTGCAAAGAAAATGCATTTCGAAAAATACGATCCAGTTTCCACGCTGGTAATGCTGGGTAAAATTTAACTTTGTAAAAATTTTTAGTTATGAAAGTGCAAACCATCACGATTGAAAAAAAGGGCCTTGCAGTCGTTCCCGAAGCAGAATATCTTAATTTAATAGAAGATATAAATGATATTAAGAAAGTGTTTAAAAGGAAAAACGAAGCAGGAATGGAAGCAAGTGTTTTTTT
>JBBQQP010000228.1:0-6014 GCA_038215675.1 Chitinophagales bacterium
CGAATGCAAGAAGTCACGAAGGCATCGATATTCTTGCAAAAAAATATACGCCGGTGGTTGCGATAGCCGACGGGGTTGTTGGCAATGTAACGGACGGTGGCCTGGGAGGGAAAGTAGTTTTTATGCGGCCTCAGGGAAAAAACTACAGTCTTTATTATGCTCACCTGGATACACAACTGGTGCAGCAGGGGCAGCGGGTTTTTACCGGTGATACGCTGGGGCTGATTGGCAATACCGGCAATGCAAAATATACGGTGGCGCATTTGCATTTCGGGATTTACACCGCCGGTGGGGCTGTTGATCCGTTGCCATTTGTAAATACGAACTATCCACAGGCAAAGCCGGTAAAAGCAGACACCGCCTATCTCAGGCGGTATGCAAGAATAAAAAATAAAACGGGCATCTATCCAGACCTTACCAATACAAGCAGCCGATCCCAACCCTCCATTGCTGCTGACCGGCTCGTTCAATTATTGGCTGCTACGGATGACTACTATAAAGTTCAATTGCCGGATAACAGTGTTGGTTTTGTGAAAATAAATACGATCACTACACAGCCCCTACGCAATCAAAAAATAGCGGAGGCAACGCCATTGCTAGATCGACCGGCGCCGGATGCTGCCATAAAAAAACAGCTTGCCAAGGGAAACAATATGCTTGTGCTGGGTAGTTTTGAAAATTATTCTTTTGTAGAAATAGACAATGTAATCGGGTGGGTAAAAATGCTGTAAAAGCTTTTGCCGTTTTGCAAAATCAGCCGTTTCCTCTTATCGAATGCGCTTAATAATTACCAGTACGTCTTCATCACCCAGTCCTTCGTTTTGCGCCTTTTCAAACCTTGCAAACAAGGGCTAAACCAGCGGCGTATTTAAGCCAGCTTCCCTGGCGAGTCGTACATCTTTCACATCTTACAATTACTCATTTTCATTCGTGCCCCTGAAATAGTACGATACTTCAATTGCTTCGTTTATTGGTTTGGGGAGAAGGGTATTGCTGGAATTTGTGAATAAATTGCGCTACCGAATGTTACAATTCATCTTTTCTATAATGGGTTTAACCAACTTGGTAAATTTTCATTCGGTGGACCTTGTCTTCAGCGAATAAGCCCACCTATTTTTATGAGGTCCCGTATATGAATCGGCGTGGACTTGGAACAAAATTTATTTAAAGCATCCTATTCAGGCTGTGTTTAGTGAAGAAGACCGACCACGGGGATAAAATGATGAAGCAAAAATTGGTAACAGGGCGACACAGGGCCGGAGCCCTGCGCCTAATGGAGTCGACAAATTAAATTACTAAACGCAACCTTTTTTTTATTAGCGCTCCGGCTGTTGGTCTGAGACATAACGGGGGCCTGCCGGGATAGGTTATTCTTTTAAGGGCATAACAGCAATGGCAAGACGCAACAGCTGCAGCATTTATAGGTGATTTCCTTTGGACATACAAGCGACGGCAAGCATCTGCCATAAAAACTTTTGTTGCCATTAGGTATTTAATTCAATGTGAACAGAGGTACCTTTTCCTTTAGCAGATTGTACTTCTCAGGGTCCTTTTAAAAAATCAACCCGGCTTTTAATATTGGTTCAGCCAATCCGTTGGCGCCTTGTAAAATGATTGGATCAAATCCTTTTCCATCATCTTCTACGGTTACAGAAAGCTGGTTGTTTGATTTGGTGACCTGAACAATCGCTGTTTTTGCAGCGGCATGCTTCATGGTACTATTGATCAATTCCTGCACAACAAGGTAAATGGTTATTGCCGTAGTTTGATCGATTACTCCTGCTCCAGTCCGATCGTCTAAAAATTGACTTTTATTGCACCACTTTGATTGATGTCATTGCAAAAGTCTTTCAATGCGGCATCCAATCCAAATTTAACGAGCGCTTCGGGCATCATGTTATGCGCCACCCGCCGCATTTCTTTAATAGAACTGTCCGGCATATCCATGCTGCGTTCAAATGCCTGTGCATTATCAGGCGTCATAATTAAATTTACTTTCATAGTGCTGAATGAATATTTTATTCCTGATAAAATACCACCAAGTCCATCTTGTAAATCTTTCCCAATCGGGTACGCTCCTGCTCTTCGCCTTTAGTACGGCTCCAGTGGCGGTAAGTTGTTGATGCGTTTCTAAATCTGCTATTCGCTGCCTTTGCAACCGTTGCTTATGATTATAATTGCGATATGAGAATAGTGAAATGATTAGTATTGTAACCGCTAGAATTAGAAGTATATAATTGAACGTCTTTTTCTTTTGAATTTCTGCCTGCTGCAGCACAATTTGGTTATCTTTATTTTCTATATCGTATTTAACCGCAAGTTCGCTGGCATAATTCTTAGTTCTATCACTGGAAACCGAATCTGGAACTTCCTTAAACTCCTTATATATATTTAACGCCATTTTTTGATTGCCCCATTCATCATACAATCTGGATAGATAATCAAGGGCAATAACCCACTGAGATGACCCATTTGTTTTTTTGATATCGTCTGTGCCCAATAACAAAACCTTCTCTTCCTCTTTGAATCTTTTTTGTAGGGAAAGTACTCTGCCCAACTGTGGCCTGGATTGGATCATGCTATAAACCGCTTTGTACTTTTCAGCTATGGCATAGTTTACTTTAAACCTTTTATTGCCGGAATCCAGCATAATAAAATTCATATACAAAAAACCGGCAATCAGATGAAAAGAAACAGGAACTTCATACCCGCCTGAGTCTATATAATATTGTTTTGCAGAATCAAGATAAATTTTTGCCTCCGGATATTTATTTTGCATGTTTTATGCAAGCGTCCTATAAGAATAAACCTTGAATAAATCGTCGGCATAACCATTCGCCCTGGATCTGGTCAAGGCTTTTCGTATATACTACTCCATGTTACAAACTCATTCATTTCTCTATAGTAACCTGGTAAGTTCACCATTGCTATAATAACAGATTTTGGTTTATTCAACTTTTCAAAATTATTAATTACATTTTGCTGATATTCAATGGCACTTTTCTACTCACTTTTAAATCTGTGGACATCTGCCTTTGTAGCAGCAACCTGGGCAAGTTTAAATGCAGCAACGGGATGGTTTACTTTTACTAAAGTAATACTTACCGCTATTAAGACTCATTAATGCCTTATCTTAGAATCGTTGTGTCTTCAACTAAAAAGATTGATTAAAGTAACTATTTCCCGATTCGTAATCAGGATGCTGTCTTACAGAAAACGAACTTTCCTTTTTATAATACAAAGCTGATTTCGAAGTGTCTATCCCTTCGTATTCCAACGCAATATTGATAGTTGTTTTTACATGCCTTGTGTCGGGAATTTTTGTGTTTAAGAGAAGCACCAGACTATCAATTACTTTTTGCTGCGCCAATGAGTTTACTGCCGTACAGGCAAAACAAAATAATTATTCCATAAATTTTTCCCAGATAGTAAAGTTATCTTTTAGCTTCATCTTAAAAATAAAATATGATTTCAGTTTGTTCCCCCCCTTTTTCTATGATTTTCTATTCATCAAAAATATCCTGTAAAAGTGGGATTGTAAACTGTAATTTAAATGCTCACTTTTATTGAATAAAAAAAAACATGAAAAAAATAATCTTATCAGCAATCGCAATCGTGATGTACACGGCAATTGCTGCGCAACATGGTGGTTCAGTAGTAGTGGAAATTAAATCCATTACCTGTAAGCAAAAATCGTACGATGGCGTAATAGAGTTTGATGGACCGGGCAACGAAGTATTTTTATCGGGGGCTTTTTTTGCAAGAAATCCATCGTCCACCAGCTTCAAAATAAATAAAGACGTTTTTACCTCTGCTACTTTTGGAAGTACAGCAGGAAACAACCAACGCATACAGGCGGGTACTGCATCTCCATCCGGTGGTATCGACAACAACAATACCTTCAGTTGCAATAATTTTGCCATCGCCAGTACCCAGTTAGACCCGGATGGTTTTATGTTGGTGAGTCCAACACTTTGGGAAAGAGATGATAACAATGAAACCATTTACAACCGGTATAAATCACAAATACTGGCCGACCTTGAATCCGCATCACTGATGCCTTTTCCAAATTTTGGCCTTGATGCAACTGATCCATTTAACGGTAAAATTTACAGGTTTGGCAATGCCTATCAGATTACTATTCCGCCAAACAGTTATCCTTCCATATTTGGGTCGCTCGTAAACGCTGTGGGCAACAGGCCCATCGGCATCACACAATTTACCGGGCAGTCATTATTGTTTGATCCCGGCATTATTTTACTAGATGCAAAAAATTTATGGGCTGTCTACAATCAAACGCCTACCAATCGTCCTTTCCCAAATGCTACTTACCCCTGGAAAGTTGTTAAAGAGATCGCATTCAACTGCGCCGAAAATACATACGGCGTGCAAAGCAGCAACGGAAAATTTACCGTGAACATTGTCATACGATTTGCTCCCGAGGCAGACGACATTACTGCAGCAAGAGAAGCAGCCAGAAATCCAGCTCCAATAAATTTACCCGCAGGCAGTGTAAAAATCATCAGCAATACTAACAGGCCTGTAAAAAATATGCCCGGTGCAGCATCCTATACCATGAACAACGAAATGCTATCTGGTGCATGGAAAGGTACTATTCAAATGAATGATGGCACTAAAGCAAACAGCTTTGCATTTAAGTTTAACAATGGGGCATTCTGGCTGCAGGATGCAAGCGGTGCAAGTGTAGCGTCGGGCGTTTTTATAATTGAGCGTAATAATTTTAGTTCGACTTACAGCTATGCAAACTTTGAAAATTATACCATCAACTCGGCAACGTACAATGCAAACAGCGGGCAACTTTCAGGAACAATTGCGGGTAACGGAAACAACGCTGGCAAAAATGGAAACTGGGTAGTAACCAAACAAAGCAATTGATTTTTAGTAACAAGTTATTAGATACAAATTTTAAAATAAAAAACATGAAAACAGGTATATTATCAGCAATGTTGCTGAGTGTAATTTCTATGGCAGTAGCACAACCAAGACAACAACCCGTGCCTTTACCCAGGCAGATTATTGCAAGGCCGCAAGCCAATGTAAAAATACTGGAACTAACCAATGTGATCGAAGGCAGGTGGAGAGGCGCCCGCATTACAACGCTTGCAGGCGGTTTGGTAAATGTAGATTCCGTTTGGATTGAGTTTAAAATAAATGGAACGCTTACATTTAAGCACCAGCAATACGAGTTCAATGGGCCCAATGCAGGAACGTACACCATCAGTAAAAATGCTATACAAATAAGCATTGTTAGATTTCCATTTGCACATGCATTGAATGGCAACTGGAACACAAACACAGGTATATTATCCGGGCAATACAGCGAAACAAGGGACAACGACGCAACACAGCCTTCGTACTACATTCCGGGAAGTAACACGGGCTCTTTCAATTTAACCAGGTATTAAATACAAAACATCATGAAACTAAACAGAAGCATCACAAAAAATTTAGGGGCGCTTGCCATTCTGTTGCCAATGCAACTACTAGCCCATGCCCAACAGAAAGATGTTTATTACGGACCATTAAAAATAAATTACTGGGGATTTGTCTGCAACAATCCAACTAAAGACGACGGCCTGGGTATGGATGGTGTAGGCGATGAAGTGAGTATCTACATGAATACTTTTACATCTGTCTTTAACAACCTGATGAGTGGCAGGCAAAGCGGACTCAATCCTGTTTACGGTGAAGATTTTTTACCAATGGATATGCGGTTAAAAGCCGGCACTGCCACCATCAATGGCGGATTAAAAGCCGGTGACAGCTATGTACGTGAGGCCGTAAATGCAAATGATGAACCCAACACCCGTTCTAAATATGCCATTGTTTCCGGATGGGGTGATGAAAATACAATCATTGCCGTCTTGCCCGTGGTTTTTGAAAAAGACAAAGAAAATCCTTTTGGTAAACCCATCCAGGATTTTGATGCGGCATTCAATCGGGCATTCAATGATATGAATAACCGGCGAAAGATATTTGCCCTGCAAACACAA